>DATJFA010000214.1:0-2404 GCA_035496015.1 Terriglobales bacterium
AGCGTGCAGGCGGCCACCAACGGGATTGAGTTCGCGAAGAGCAAGGAATTCTGCCGCCAGGCGGCGGACGCAGGCTTGCGCTACGCCTATCTGCAGTTTGACGGCATCGGCAATGCCGCCAACTCGCACCGCAAGGTCGGCAACCTGTTCGACTTGAAGCTGAAGGCCATTGAGAACCTGCACGAAGCGGGCGTCGAACTGGTGCCCGTTACCACCATCGTCAACGGCATCAACAACGAGCAGGTAGGACGCATCGTTCAGTTCGCCCTGGATAATCCCAGGATGATGTCGTTCTGCTCGTTCCAGCCGGTTTCTTTTACCGGCCGCGACGAAGCTATTACCGACGAGCGGCGGCAAGCGCAGCGCTACACGCTGTCGCATTTGGCGCATGACGTGAAGAAGCAGACAGGGTTGGGCGAGCCGGCGCGCGACTGGTTCCCGCTCTCGTTCGTCAGCACCTTCTCGGACTGGGCGGACCTGGTGCACGGGCCGGACGCTGCCTGGGGACAGGTCAGCTGCGGCTGCCACCCCAACTGCGGTGTCGGCATGGCCATCCTGATAGACAAGCACACCAAGGACGCGGCCCCGGTCACCGCCTTCCTGAACGCCGACCGCCTGGCCAAGGACGTGGCCAAGATCAACGATGCCGCACGGGGTAAATTCCTCTCGTCGCTGGGCATGGCGTTGTCGGTGATGCGCAACTACGATTCCTTTAAAACCACGCCCCATTTCACCTTGTACGCCATGCTGAAGAAGTTCGATAAGAGCTTCGGCGTGAGCAAGAAGGCGCAAAGCGGCGGTTATGGCAAGGTCACCGGCGACCGCACCCTGGAAGACATCCAGAAGCGGCGCCAGGACCGCTGGAACATCCTGTTCATCGCCGGCATGTGGTTCCAGGACCTGTACAACTACGACTTCCGGCGCACCGAGCAGTGCATCATCCCCTACGCCACCCAGGAGGGCGAGATTTCCTTCTGCGCCTACAACACCGGCATCGGCTGGCGCAACATCGTGGAGAAGATGCACATGACGGCCACGCTCACCAAGTGGTACGACGAGCACGGGCGGCATGAAATCTTCGCCGGCGGCAAGAAGGTGAGCCTGGACGGCGTGGAACTCAAGGCGCTTACGCTCAAGGATGAAATCGTCACCACCGAAGAGCAGAAGGACCTGGATGCGCTGGGCATCGCCAAGAACGCGCGCGAGGAGAAAATCCGGGCGCGCAACCAGAAGATGAAGAACGATGCCGCCCACAACGAGAAGATGGCCCGGTTGTACCGCGAGGTCATCCTGAAGGAGGGGCCCGCCGCCAGCAAAGACGGCTTCATCCCTCTCGACGCGCTGCAGGCCAAGGCCACCAAGAAGAGCGAGGAAGTCGCCGAGGAAGTGCTGGGCGACTAAGAGCTGTACTTAGGGAAGTTCAGGCCGCCGGTTTCGCGCCGGCGGCCTTTTCCTGTAAGCCCGACTGTGTGGGGGCAGGGCTGTGCCCCGCCCAGGACGGGGCGGAGCCCGTCCCTAGACACTCCATTTGCTTCCCTGAGGCCTGAGCAGGATAATGAGGCGCCCGCCGTACGACATTGATTACAATAAGGGTTTAGCCTGATTGAGTCTGGAACTCTGAGGAGACCTGTTTTGCAGGAATCAAGGCAAAAGGGAGGTCCGGCTACGCCCGTTTTCTGGCGCGTGGAAGGCAGCCTGCTCAACCTGAGCACCGTGCGCCCGGTAGCCTTCTTTGCGTGGAATGCGCAAGGCTTCGCGGAGCGCTGGTTGCGCCGCAGCGCCATCTTTCTGCAGGCGCTGTTGCGCCCGTTGCTCTATGCCAGCCACCGCGTGTTTGCCACCCGAGTGGTGCATGCCGTTCTGCGCGACATCAGCCGCGACCGCCTCGATCTGCTGGGGGAAGAGTACTTCCAGTACAACCTGCAGCCGCAATTGAGGCCGGCAGGCGTGCAGAAGCTGCGCGACGCGCTGGCCACGGGACAGCGGATAGTGTTGGTCAGCCAGGGATTGGAGCACATCATCCGTCCTCTGGCCCTCTACTTGGGGGTGGAGGAGCTGATCTGCAACCGGCTGGAGTTCCGCGACGGCTATGCTACCGGCCGCCTGCTGGAGCCGGTGATTCGGCCTCGGGGTGCGCTCGCCCTGATCACGGGAGGCGATCCCGATGGCAGCCGCGACCTGCTCCAGCTGGTGCGTGAACTCCGCATAGCTCCGAGCACAGCGATGGCGGCGGTCGCCCCTGCGCAGCGGCAAATGAGCGTTCCCGAACGCCCGCTGGTCCGCTTTGATTCAGCGCGCGCTCCGGAGCGGCTGTCGATACGCGAGTCTCTGGCCGGCAAGCACATTCTGCTGATCGGAGCCACCGGCTTTATTGGCAAGGTATGGCTGGCGCACATTCTGGAAG
>DATJFA010000215.1:0-4764 GCA_035496015.1 Terriglobales bacterium
TCTGCTGATGGGCGTGGTCAACGTCACGCCGGACTCCTTCTCTGATGGCGGCCTCTACCTGGAACCAGCCGCGGCAGTTGGCCACGCGCTGCGCCTGCTCGACGAAGGCGCTGACATCCTCGACATCGGCGGTGAGTCCACGCGCCCTGGCGCGGCGGTGGCGCCCGCTTCAGAGGAGGCAAGGGTTCCTCGACGCCGCAGCCCGGTTACCGCGGAAGAAGAGCTCAGGCGCATCCTGCCAGTGATCGAGGAAATCAAGCGCGCCCGCCCCGAGTGCGTCATCTCGATTGATACCTACAAGGCCGAAGTGGCGCGGGCAGCGATGGCCGCCGGCGCGGAAATTGTGAATGACGTAAGCGCCTTTCGCTGGGATCCCGCAATGGCCGGAACCGTGGCCGAGATGGGCTGCGGCTGCGTGCTCATGCACATGCGCGGTCGCCCGGAGGAGTGGCGCAACCTGCCGCCGCCGGGGGATGTAGTCTCCCTTGTAAAACAAGACCTGCAGCACTGGGCGGAAGCGGCCGTGCAGGCAGGCTTGGCCCGGGAGCGAATTGCGCTTGATCCGGGATTCGGCTTCGGCAAGAATTTCGAGCAGAATTATCCGCTTCTCGCTCGCCTTGATGAGTTGCACGAGCTGGGCTTTCCGCTGGTGGTGGGCACATCCAGAAAATCGTTCATTGGTCGTGCCCTGCGCCGCGATGGCCGCGATGCGCCGGTGGAGGAGCGCGCCTTTGGTACTCTGGCAAGTGAGACCATCGCTATCCTGAAAGGTGCGCACGTCATCCGCACGCATGACGTGAAGGCGTGTGTGGATGCGGCAAGGATGGCGGATGCGGTTCTAAAACAAGGACTCAGGAGTCGGTAGTCAGGAGTCAGCGAGGGCGGCGTGGGTTTTCGCTGACTACTGATGACTCCTGAGCCCTGACTCCTCAGAATGTTTTTTTCGAGTCCAGCAGAATCGTAACTGGTCCGTCATTCACCAGTTCCACCTGCATCATTTCCTGGAAGCGGCCGGTTTCGCAGCGCAGGCCGGCAGCGCGAATCTTCTCCACAAAATGGTCGTAGAGGCGGCGTCCCTGCTCCGGCCGGGCGGCCCCGTCAAATGACGGCCGCTTGCCGCGACGCACATCCCCATACAGGGTGAACTGCGAAACCGCCAGCACCGCGCCGCCGCTTTCTCCCACTGCGCGGTTCATTTTGCCTTCGGCATCCTCGAAAATGCGCAGTCCGGCAATCTTCTCCGCCAGGTAGTCGGCATCGGCTTCCGTATCGCCCTGCCCGACCCCCAGCAGCACCAGCAACCCTCGCCCAATCTGGCCCGAAATTTGTTCGTTGACCGTGACCTTGGCCCGGCTCACCCGCTGTACCACCGCTCGCATAGCTGGGCAGGGTAACGCAAAACCCGGCTAACGGTCGACGGCTGACGGCATTTTGACCGTAGAGTGACGCCCAGCCCACCGGTGGCTCACTCCGTGGCAACACGAAACCGGAAACTTTGAAACTGTGAAACCTTGCTTTTGGAAACCTTCCCTTGAAACCTTTCAACCTCCTCCACCCTTTCGTCACTCCCGCTTGACGTTAGTTCCCGCCATACTGGGCTAAAATAGGTTATTGGGTCTCCCCGCCGTTTTCAGCAAAGAGGTCAGTTTTGATTGAGATTTTAGGGCACTTGCCACCCTTGTCACTGATGTCGGTGCTCGACATCCTTTTGGTGGCGGTGCTGATTTACCAATTCCTGGTGCTGATTCGCGGCACGCGGGCTGCCCCCATGCTGGTGGGTGTGGGTGTGCTCGTTCTCATTTTCTGGCTGGGACGCCTCGGGGAGCTGAAGACCATTGACTGGATCTGGCGCAATTTTCTTCCCTACGCCATCTTTGGGCTGATAGTCGTCTTCGCCCCGGAAATCCGTCATCTGCTCGCCAAGCTGGGCCGTGGTTTCGTTCTGGCGCGTTCCTCGCAAGCCGCCGCCGGAGAAGCCTACGACGACATTGTGCTGGCGGCTAACCTGTTCTCGCAAAACCAGACCGGCGCCTTGATTGTGATTGAGCGCGAAATCGGGCTGCGCACCCACATTGAGAGCGGTGTGCCCCTGGACGCGCGGCTCTCCTACGACCTGCTGGCCACCATCTTCCGTCCCAGTGCTCCGCTGCACGATGGCGCTGTGATCGTGCAAAAGGACCGCATTGCGGCTGCCGCGTGCTTTCTGCCCTTGTCCATGAATCCGGTGATCTCCAACCAGCTGGGCACGCGTCACCGCGCCGCCATTGGCATTACCGAGGAGACGGACGCCATCGCGGTCGTGGTCTCAGAAGAAACCGGGGCGGTGAGCCTGGCGGTTGGCGGCAAGGTTGAGCGCGATCTCACGGCGGAAGAATTGCGCCAGCATTTGAGCCAGCTCTTGCACCGCTATGTGCCGGCCACGGCGTTGCCGACACCCATGACCAACGGCGCAGAACTGGAAGCTAACCCGGCAGCGGCTCCGGCCTCCCGCGGGATTTCCTCCAAATCGCCGGAGTCCGGTTTTAACCCCGAGGTAGAACGGTAGACCATGGGCTTCCTGCGCCGCTACGTGTTCCACAACATTGGTTTGAAACTGTTTTCATTAGTCATGGCCGTATGCCTGTGGGCGGTGGTCACGCAAGATCGCCTGGAGGCGCGCAAGACGAGAGCCGTTGAGGTGCGTCCCCGGGTAGTGGGACGGCTGGCTTCCGGCTTTGCTATTACCGGCGTGATGGCCGATCCCGCCCGGGTCGAGGTAACCGGTCCAGCCAAGCGGGTGGATATGGTGGACTCGGCGACTACGGACCCGGTGGATGCCACCGGCCTGCTCAGCCAGCATACTTTCACCACCAGCGCCTATGTTTCCGATCCACACGTGCAGGTAGTCAATCCGCAATCTGTGCGGGTGACGGTATTCGTGGGAAAATCATCTGGCGGCAGCGATTAAACTTCTCCGCGGTCTCCCCCGTCGCGGCTTAGAGACTCCCCACAGCACAAGGATTTGAGGTAACTAAATAACGTGGCGCGACAACTGTTTGGAACCGATGGCATTCGCGGGGTTGCTGGCCAGTATCCTTTAGACGAGCCCACGGTATTCGCAATCGGCCGGGCGCTGGGTGACCGCCTGCGCGCGGCCGCGCAGCACAAACGTGCAGTAATTGGCCAGGACACCCGCGAATCCAGCCAGTGGATTGCCAACACCGTGGCCGCCGGGCTGCTCAGCGCCGGCATTGAGGTCAAGAGCGCGGGCGTGATCACCACCCCTGGAGTCGCTTTCCTGGCCCGCACCGATTCTTTTGGCGCCGGCATTGTGATCTCCGCCTCCCATAATCCCTGGATGGATAACGGGATTAAGGTGTTCTCCGCCGACGGGTTCAAGCTGCCCGACGAGGTCGAGCACCAGATTGAGGCGGAAATTTTCCAGCTGCTTGCGGCCAAAGCCGCGGCCAGCGCCGAAACCGCTGCCATATTCCGCTCTCTGCCTGGCTCCACAGAACTGCACCAGCACTATGTGCGGTGGCTGGCGGGGCAGGTTGACGGCGCCAATCTCAAGGGTATGCGCGTGCTGGTGGACTGCGCCAACGGCGCTGCGGCGGCAGTTGCGCCCGACGTTTTTCGCGCCTGCGGAATACAAGCCACGTTTCTGCACCGGGCGCCCGATGGCCGCAACATCAACCACGAGTGCGGCGCCCTGCATCCGCAGACCGTGGCCGCCGCAATTGCCGCCGAGCGCGGAAGTTACGACCTGGGCATCACCTTTGATGGCGACGCCGATCGCGCGCTGTTCAGCGACGCCGCCGGGCGCGTGGTGAACGGCGACGCTGTCCTGCTGCTAGTGGGGCGAGACATGCAGGTGCGCGGCGCGCTGGCGGGCTCACTGGTGGTGGCCACCACCATGTCCAACATGGGGCTGGAGATTGCACTGCGCCGCTCCGGCATTCGCATGCTGCGCGCGCCCGTGGGCGACAAATATGTGCTGGAGGAGATGCTCAAGCACGGCTGTACGCTGGGAGGAGAGCAGTCTGGCCACATCATCTTCCGCGATGGCGACTCTACCACTGGAGACGGCCTGCTTACCGCTCTGCGCGTGCTGCAGGTGATGGCGCGCACCGGCAAGCCGCTGGCCGAACTGGTGGCCGATCTGAAGGTGTTTCCGCAGACCATCAAGAACGTCCGTGTGCGCGAGAAGAAGCCGCTGATGGAGATTCCCGCCGTGGCCTCGGCCATCAATGCCGCGGAAAAAGAACTGGATGGCAACGGGCGCGTGGTGGTGCGCTACTCCGGCACCGAAGCGCTGGCCCGGGTGATGGTAGAAGCGGAAGATGAAACCCGCATGCAGCGCCTGGCGGATGGCATCGTCTCCGCGATTCAGCACGCCCTGGGCGCTTCTTAGGCCAGTCAACTTCCCCGCCACGGATTCACGCGGATCTTCACTGATAGTGTTCCAAAAATGGTAGTGAAGACACCTGACAACGTAGCGCCAGCGTCTCGCCGGCTGTCGTGAGGGCGTCTCGCCCTCGCAGAAGCTTGTGGCGCGGGCGCCCCCGCGCGCGTACGCCCTCCGCAGGAGCGTGTTCCCCTTACCTCCAGTCATTCAGATGAATCGCCGCTTAGGGCTTGGTGGAGGTACCGCAGAACAAGCGGATAAACACCGCCATGCCGATGATCCAGGTATAGAGCAGGGCTTCTTCCTGCAGCGCGCGCCATATGTTTCTGCGCGGCCTGGGGTGCGGCGCCACAGCCCCGACTGATTTGGATTTGGCT
>DATJFA010000216.1:0-2420 GCA_035496015.1 Terriglobales bacterium
AAACACGCGCGTGCCCAATCTCCCCCAGTCTGAACCGAATCCACATCCGCTTGCCAATTTAAAATCCATGGGAAAACTCGCGGCGCTTGTTCTGGGACTGGCGCTGTTCCTGGCGATCGTCAGGGCGCAGCAGGCCGCGCCGGAGGAGAGCCAGTTGCCGCCGGCCGGCCCTTTGCCCCAGGACCAGGGTGCGGCGGGATTGCAGGAGATGCTGCTGCGCCTGAAAACCACGGCGCGCATGATGCACACCACCGCTCATCCCGACGACGAGGATGGCGGTATGATGACGCTGGAATCGCGCGGCAAAGGCGACAGCGTGCTCCTGCTCACCCTCAACCGCGGCGAGGGCGGCCAGAACAAGGTGGGCAGCGGACTCTTCGACGAACTGGGCCTTGTGCGCACCCTGGAGCAACTGGCTGCCGACCGTTACTACGGAGTGGAACAGCGCTTCACCCGGGTGGTGGATTTCGGCTTCTCCAAGACTGCCGACGAAACGTTCCAGAAATGGCGCGGGCACGACATCCCCCTGGGCGACATGGTGCGCGCGCTTCGCACCTATCGCCCGGACGTGCTGGTCACGCGCTTCCAGGGCACCGACCGCGATGGCCACGGCAACCACCAGGCGGCCGGCATCGTAACCCGTGAGGCCTTTCGCGCCGCCGCCGATCCCAACCGCTTCCCCCAGCAGATCAAGGAAGGCCTGCTGCCCTGGCAGGCCAAAAAGCTCTACATGGACCACGTCTACGACGGGGAAGAGTACACGGTGGTTTTCGATACCGGAACGGTTAACCCGGCGCTGGGCATGTCCTATGTGCAATTCGCCATTCAGGGACTGCGCCACGAGTTGTCGCAGGGCGTGGGCTACTGGCACATCGAGCCCGGCCAGCACCTCGACTATTACAAGCTGATTGATTCGGTGTTGCCGGCCCTGCCCGCGGGCGCGCACGAGAAAGATTTCTTCGACGGCATTGATACCAGCGTTCCCGCGCTGGCCGACCGGCTGGGGCCCGAGCAGTCCAAGGTTCCGCAGCTGAAATCGGAACTGGAAGACTTTCAGGACCGCATCAGCAAGGCTTCTGATGAAGCCCGCAAGAGTCCCGACCGCGCCGCCGAACCGCTGCTGGAAGCGCTGGCCCTGCTTAACCACGCCATCTCTGATGCCGGCAAGGCGGGCCTGAGCCCGGCAGCCAGGCTGGACCTGATGACCCGCCTCGATGAGAAACAGCAGCAGTGCGAGAAGGCAGTCAACCTGGCCATGAACACGTCCCTCGCAGCCACGGTTGCGCCGCCCTCCGGGGCGCCCAACGCCGTGCCGCCGCAACAGGAAGCGCTCACCCTGGTCTCGCCCGGCCAGGTCTTCACCGTCATTGCTAAATTTCACAACGGATTTAACAAACCAATCGAAGTGCAGAACGTCTCTCTGCAGGGCGGCGAAGACTGGATTGTGGGCGTGTACAAGGGACAAAACACCACACTGAAACCAGGCGAGGACTACTACGCCAACTTCCGCTTGCGGGTGCCGGAGAATGCAGCCTACACGCGACCTTATTTCCATCGCGCTTCGCCGGAAGACGCGGTCTACCAGATCAGCGACCCGCGCTATCTCACGCTGCCGCTGCCGCCCCCGCCTCTGCATGTGAAAGCGGATTACTACGTCCCTCAAAGCCAGGGGCACAGCTTCAGCTTCGTGGGCCACAATGTGCAGCTGGCTAACGCCAGGGGCTGGCAGGCCTCAGAAGTTGTGCCGGTCAGCGTTCCTTACACGGACACAAGCGGCGAGCAGCGCGACCCCACGCTGGCGGTGGGGCCGGCATTCTCCGTCATGCTCAACCCGCCCACGCAGGTGGTACCGCTTTCCGATTCCAGTTGCCGCGTCACCGTCAACGTTCATAGTAACGTTTCCGGGGCCGCTGACGGCACTCTGCACCTGGAATTGCCGCCGGGCTGGAAAGCGGAACCGCCGCAGGCCCAGGTAGCCTTCGCGCATCGCGGGGAAGACCGGCAAGTCAGTTTCAATGTGGTTCATTCCGGTTTGAGCGAAGGCCGGCAGCGCATTCGCGCGCTTTTCGACTCCGGTGGCGCCACCTACGCCGAGGGCTATGCGGTGATTACTCGGCCCGACATCGAGACCTTCTACTACTACGAGCCGGCCCTGCAGCATGTGAGCGTCGTGGACGTGAAGGTGCCGAAGGAACTGAAGGTGGGCTACATCATGGGCGCGGGCGACGACATTCCGCAGGTGCTGCGCGAAATCGGCATGAACGTGACCACGATTTCGCCGCAGGAGCTCTCCGGCGGCGACCTTAGCCACTACGACACCATCGTGCTCGGTATCCGCGCCTACGACACGCAGGACGCCGTGCGCGCCCAAAACGCCCGCCTCCTGGATTACGTCAAGAACGGCGGCACCCTTATGGTGC
>DATJFA010000217.1:0-8661 GCA_035496015.1 Terriglobales bacterium
CGTGCATGGCGCCGAGCCGGAAGTGCAGGCCTACGCGATGGCCAAGTATTCGCGCTCCTCGCTTTCCATGAAGGAGTCGCTCCGCGAAATCAGCAGCCAGAAGGCGGAAAAATTCCTCAACACCTTTTATTTTCAATATGGACACCGCTCCATTGCCGACCTGGCCCATATCGCGCTGGCGGTGGAGCGGCTCTCCATCCTGGCGGCGATTGCGCTAGTGGATGAGCAGCGCTGGGACGGCCAGGAGCGCTCCACCCGCTATCAGGATTTCAAGAAGAGCGGCTATTACCGGCCCGATTTCGGCGGCGACCAGCAGGCGCAGCGGCTCTACAGCGAAACCGTGGATGGCCTCTTCGCCGCCTACGAAGGCCTCTCCGAGCGCATGTGGCGCCACCTGATGTCGCAAACCCCCAAGCCCGCGGAGATGAAGCAGGAGGCCTACGAACGCACGCTGCGGGCGCGAGCTTTCGACGTGGCGCGTTATCTGCTGCCGCTGGCCACCATCACTTCCCTGGGCGAAATTGTCAACGCGCGCACGCTGGAGAGCCAGGTTTCCTGCCTGCTCTCGCACACCCATGCGGAAGTTCGGCACTTGGGCGAGTTGCTGAAGCGGGCGGCAACCGAGCCCGCCTATAACGTCAACCATGAGCTGTGGCGGGTGCTGGTGGAGGACATACGCCAGCTCAATCCCGCGTTAGGCGGGCGGGCGGAGGCGGAACTGCTCCGGCCGGTGCGGGTAGCCCCCACCCTGGTCAAATACGCCGATCCCAATCCGTATGAAATGGAGACGCGACGCGAGCTGCGCCAGGCCGCGGCCGAGCTGATGAGAGGGGCGAAGATAGCCCCGGCGCAGCCGGTGGAACTGCTGGACGACGAACCGCTGGAGGTCGAACTGGCGGCCACGCTGCTCTACCAGCACTGCCACTATCCTTACCGGCAGGTGCGGGAAGCGGTGGACAGCGCGGGGGAGAAACACCGGCAGGAAATCATTGAGCTGGGCGTCCGCCACCGCGGCAAGCATGACGAACTTCTACGCGCCTTCGCGGCAGGCCAACGGCTGCGCTTCGACATCTTGATGGATATTGGCGGCTTCCGCGACATGCACCGCCACCGCCGCTGTGTGCAGATCGGGCAGGGATTCACCACCGCCAATGGCTACGACACGCCGGAGGAATTGCACGCTGCGGGGGAAACGCCAGCTTACGACCAGGTCATGCGGCACAGCGCCCAGGCGGTGGAACAATTAGCCAAGGCGGCGGGTCCGGAGGCGGAAGAAAACTCGCAATACGCCATCCCCCTGGGCTTCCGCAAGCGCACGCTGTTCAAGATGGACTTTGCCGAGGCGGTTTACATTTCCGAACTGCGCACCGGACAGGCCGGCCACATCTCCTATCGCAAGATAGCCTGGGGCATGTACGAGGAAGTGGCCCGCAAGCATCCGGCTCTGGCTAACTACTTCCGGGTGCAGGATGTAAAGGATCCCGTAGACCTTCTGAAGCGCTGAAGGTCAGGCGTGTGCGGCCCCTGGAAAGCCTCTCTGGCCGGACGCAACACATTTCCAGACTGCCCATTCCGGGCAAAGAAGTGGTAAAGTTCCGCCCTACTCACATTTTCCTTCGGGGGAGAGCAATGGCGTTGACGCAAAAATATTACGATGAGCAGTCGGGCGTGACCCTTCGGCGCACGGACCGTTTAACCCTGGCATTGGTCGGCACGGGCGTGATCTTCGCTTCGCTGGGCATGGGTGAAGCTGTCTATCGGCTGGTGTTCTTCGATTTTGACGGCGCGACCGACCGCTTGCCCATCGAAATGCTGTTCGGGCTGGCGTTCGCCTGGATGGCCACGAAGCTGGTTAAAAGAATTTACCAATACCGCATGGAGACTTCGGCGCGAATCAAACTGGTTCGGGACCGCAATACTCGCATTCGCGACGCGGCCGAAGCTATTGCGCCTCTGTCCTATCCCAGCAATCAGCAGGCGATCCGCGTCATCCGGGAAGAAGTGAATCGAATCGAGTGGGTGCTGGCCGATATTGTGCAGCAATAGCGCGTGCAGTTGCCGGCCAGCCTGCCAAACGGGTCAGACTGAGGAGCAGAAGCGCCCAAAATTGGTCAAAAACAAATCGTTTGGACGCACTACATGGCGTATCGGCAGCAACTCGCATGGTTGTTGATGGCGGCTCTTTTTTCCACCTTCAGTTGAGAGATTCACTACTGGACTAGCTGAAGATGCCGAAGCTAGCCAGAGCGGACAGTGGGGCGGCACAATCCACAAAATTTTCCACAGGGTTGCTGAGAGAGGTGCAGCAAAGCTGTGGAAAGCGGCAGAATGTATTCGCCTTTTGTTCGCTTTTCGCCTATACTCTCCCGAAGCGGGAATCCTGTGGAAATTCAGCCGTATTCTGGCGCTGACGCCAGCCCAGCACAGGTGTAATTTAAATAGTAGTTATCTCCCAGAACTAAATATCCCCCGTATTCGGGCAGGAGCAAGCTTATGGCCGACGAACGGACAGAAAAAGTGCGGGCTATTGACCTGGCGGTCTCGCAAATCGAGAAGCAGTTCGGGAAAGGCTCGATCATGCGCCTGGGCAGCAAGGAAGCGGTGGTGCCCATCTCCATAATCTCCACCGGCGCCATTTCTCTGGACGCGGCGCTGGGCGTGGGTGGCATGCCGCGCGGCCGCGTGGTGGAGATCTTCGGGCCGGAATCGTCGGGCAAAACCACGCTGGCCCTGCAGGTGGTGGCCGAGGCGCAAAAGGCGGGCGGCATGGCGGCATTTGTGGACGCGGAGCACGCGCTCGACCCGGCTTACGCGCGCAAACTGGGCGTGGATGTGGACAACCTGCTGATTTCGCAGCCGGACTACGGCGAGCAGGCGCTGGAAATTGCCGAGGCGCTGGTGCGCTCAAACGCCATTGATGTGCTGGTGGTGGACTCGGTGGCGGCGCTGGTGCCCAAGGCCGAACTGGAAGGGGAAATGGGCGACAGCCACATGGGCCTGCAGGCGCGGTTGATGTCGCAGGCCTTGCGCAAGCTGACCGGCATTGTTTCCAAGTCGCGTACCTGCATGATCTTCATCAACCAGATTCGGGAGAAGATTGGCGTCATGTTCGGCAACCCGGAAACCACCACCGGCGGCCGGGCGCTGAAGTTTTACTCCTCCATCCGGGCGGACATCCGGCGCATCGCCGCCATCAAGGAAGGCGATGTGGTGGTGGGCTCGCGCACCCGGGTGAAGGTGGTGAAGAACAAGGTAGCGGCGCCCTTCCGGGAATGCGAGTTCGACATCATGTACGGCGAAGGCATTTCCCGCGAAGGCGACCTGATTGACCTGGCCGTGAACCACAACGTGGTGGAGAAGTCGGGCGCCTGGTTCAGCTACAAGGGCGAGCGCATCGGCCAGGGCCGGGAGAACGCACGCACGTTCCTGAAGGAGAACAAGGATATCGCGGCCAAGATTGAAGCCGAGGTGCGCAAGGCGCTGGGCCTGGTGAAGGAGCCGACCAATGGCGCGGCGGAGAAGCCACAAGCGCCGCCGCCACCCGCCAGCCGGACTGTGGCCATGCCCGCTGCCCGGCGGTGATTGATCGTTTTTCGAGCATGAGAACTTCCCTGAAGCCGCTCACTCCTGGGCGGCTTCTATTTGTTTCTTCGATAAGGGCCGCGAACCCGCCATCCCGCACCAATTCTGGAACTCCAGCGCAGTTTTCATATTTCTGTTAACTTTTGCGGCATTACCCAAGGCGTAATTTCCTGTCCCAGCCGGTTTGAGATTGCACCAATGCCGGTGCTTTCTTCCTTGACAAGGCGTCCGGATGTGCTACTTTGCCGCACCACGGCCAATTGCACCTTCTGGAGTGCATCATGAATTTCTCAATGAAGTTAGTTCTGGCCGGCCTTGCAGTAACACTCGTTTTAATTCCGGCTTGTACCCACCACCGTCGTCGCGGAGGGGGAGGTGGTGGCGATGAGACAAAAAATGGATGCGGAGGACTTCCTTGCGGGCAAGGACCAGGAGCGGGGCACCACTATGGCCAAACGGACCGAACCTTCGAAGTCTACATCTACACGGACCGAGAGGATTCGACAAAGTGTTACGCAGATGTGGATGTAGGCACACTCTGGACGATGACCCAGAAGCATAATGGCAAGCCTGTAAATCAAAACGTAACCTGGTTTTCCGACGACAATAAGGATTACACGGTGGCTTTCGATACCCGCAAAGGCTCGCCATTCGAGGCCAGCGTATTCCACGTCGTGGGACCAAGTTACAAAAAGAACAGCGGCAAAATCATCAAAGGCGGCGATTACTACGAGTACTCCATATACTCGGGAGACAACGCGACCGGCACCCCCTGCCTGAAGGCGGAGGATCCCGGATGGCACGTTAATCCTTAGGGTGGGGAGCATCGGCGGTTCGGAACAACGCCCGAATGCGTGGATAGTCACGCAAGTGGTCGAAGTCCGGTGTGTCGCGGATAGCAGAAACCGGGTAGCCGCTGGCTACCGCCTTCTCCAGCGATGACAGGCACCGTTCAGTGTCGCCTAGTTGGTTGTAAACCAGGGCAGCCCGGAAGTTAACTTCAGCATCCTTCGGAGCCAACTGCAGTGCCTTCTGCACATCGGATAACGCGTCGGGCTTATCCCCAACCATGGCGTGATAAGTGGCCCGAAAGGCCAGGCCGACCGCGTCCCGCGAATTAATCTTCATTTTGGAATCGGAGATGGAGATGGCTTTGCGGTAGGCAGCGGCGGCCTCTTCCCGCCGTCCCGGGGCCCAATACAAGGCGTCGCCCAGATTTCCCCAGGTGAGCGAGTCGCGGTAGTCGTTCAGTTTCAGCCCTTCCTGGAACATCTGCGCCGCCTCGGAAAACCGCCGCAGATCGAACAACGCCGTCCCCAGATTGCTGTAGGCTTCGAGCGTGGGCCTAAGCTCGATGGAGCGTTTCAGAACTTGAATGGACTCAGTATACTTTCCCTGAATGGCGAAGGCGGCGCCCAGATTGTAGTAGCCCTGAAAGTTCTGCGGCGCCAGCTTGACCACGCGTTCAAACATCTGCACCGCGTCAGCATAACGAGCCTGGTTGAAATAAAAAGCGCCCAGCCAGTTGTACCCCGCCCAGTACTGCGGACGAAGCTGGATGGTCTGGCGATAGGCAGCCTCGGCGGCCGTCAACTTACCCAGCTTTTGGTCGGCATCGGCAAGGCCGCGAAGCGCATTGATCTGATTTCCGTCTGCCGCCAAAGCCTTCTGGAACTCGCCCGCAGCCTGCTGATACAGACCTTGCTCGTTGTAAACGTCGCCCAGGCAACTGTGACCTTCGGGTATTTCGGAGCTGAGTGCCAGCGCCTTGTTGCAGTTGGCGGCCGCCAAGGTGATCCAATCGTTGGTGCGGTTGCTCTGCCGAAATCCGCGCCAGTAAGCTTCACCCATGCCGGCATAGGCGCGGCCGTAATTGGGATCCACCTGCAAAGCCTGACCGAACTCGGCCAGGGCGCTCTGAATGTTTTCCGGTTTCTCGTACTCCTCCAGGTAGCCCAGCCCGCGCAGGTAGTGCTGATAGGCCTCTGGCTTAGTATCGGCCCGGACGTGGGCGCTCTCACGCTGCGTTTTCGGAATTTCAAGGGCGAGGATCTCCAGCGTCTTATTTACCACCTTGTCTTCGAGACCGAAGATGTCGCCTGCGGCGGCGGTAATGGTGCTGGCGCCCAAAGGCCGCTGGGTGGCGGCGTCCACCAGGATGCAGTTGATGCGCATCTGCGATCCAGCTTGTTGCAGGCTGCCCTCCAGCACCCAGTCCACCCCAAAATCGTGGTGGGCCTGCTCGGCCGTCTTGATGCCCTGAGCCTGGATTTCATCGGTAGACACCAACTGCAGGGAGTTGTGGTCGCTGAGCTGGGCCAGTTGCGCGGTAAGCGTTTCGGTCATGCCGGTACCCAGCGCGCTCATGGCTTTATCGCCATCCACGGCCTGGAAGGGCAGGATGGCTAAAACCCGTGGCGAACGAGGCGCGGGCTGCAGCCGGTCCTTCAGGCGCCAGCCAACTAGCGCCAGCACCGCCACCGCGGGGACTGCCAATGCCAGCAAAGCCCATCTCCGCCTCACCCGCGGTAGTGCGGGCCGGGTGCCGGCTGAGATGTAAGAAGTTCCGCTGGCGCTGGGCACCAGCCGGTTCAAGTCCACCCGCAATTCCCGCGCCGTCTGGTAGCGCCGCTCCGGATCTTTGTCTAAGGCCTTCAGGATGATGGCCTCCATTCCCGGGGCCAGACTGGGCTTGATGACGCTGGGAGGCTTGGGGGGCTGCCGCAGGATATCGTCAATCAATTTTGGCGGGTGGCGCTCGGGAAACGGCCGCTGGCCGGTGGTCATTTCGTACATCACGACGCCCGCCGCCCAAATATCACTGCGCTCATCCACAGTGTCCCCGCGAACCTGCTCCGGCGACATATAGGGCAAAGTGCCGGAAAGGATGGGGTTCTGGCCCAGGGTTTCCGTGGCCAGGCTGGCATCCATCGCCCTCGCCAGCTTGGCCAGGCCGAAGTCCAGCACTTTGAGCTGCCCTTTGGTGGTAAGCCGCAGGTTGCCGGGCTTCAAATCACGGTGCACCACTCCCTGCTCATGCGCGGCTTCCAGAGCTTGCGCCAGTTGCCCCGCCAGCGTCATCGCCTCATGCTCGGTGAGAGGGCCGGCCAGCAGCTTGGTGTTCAGGGTCACCCCGGCGATGTACTCGGTTACCAGGTAGTCCACGCCATCCTGGCTGCCGAACTCATGCACAGTGGCGATGTTGGGATGATTGAGGCGGCCCAGCGCCAGAGCCTCTTTGTGGAAGCGCGCCCGGGCGCCACTGTCGCTGATGGTGCCCGCCGGAAGGACCTTAATGGCGACGTCGCGGTCCAGTTGCAGGTCATGGGCACGGAAGACAATACCCATCCCCCCGGCACCAATCTGCTCCACGATGCGATAGTGCCCGAGCACCTGTCCGATGCTGGGGGAGGGTGACGACATTGCGGGAATGTTAGGCCCATGCCGTTCGCCGGTCAATTGCCGGTTCTTCTTATAGTTATGCCGCCGATTTCCCCTGCCCGCCGGCAGCATTAGAATCGCCCTGTTTCGCTGATTCCCGTACAATTGAGGCTGATTGAAGCCCGTCATCGCCATCTATCCCGGCTCGTTCGACCCCTTGACCAACGGCCACCTGGACCTGATCGAGCGGGGCGCCAAGATATTTGACGAGCTGATTGTGGCCATTTTGCGCAACCCCGAGAAAGAGCCGCTGTTCAGCCTGGAGGAGCGGCTGGAGATGATCCGGGCCATGACCCGGGAGCGGGAAAATGTGCGCGTGGACAGCTTCGACGGGCTGATGGTGGATTACGCGCTGAAGGTGGGCGCCACGGCGGTGCTGCGCGGCATTCGCGCCATCAGCGACTATGAGTACGAGCTGCAGATGGCACTGATGAACCGCAAGCTGGAGCCGCGTCTGGAGACGGTTTTCATGATGCCGGCGGAAACCTATTCCTACCTGAGCTCGCGCCTGGTGCGGGAAGTGGCCATGCTCGGGGGCTCGGTGCGAGGCCTGGTGCCGGAACTGGTGGAAAAGAAGCTGCGCGAGAAGCTGGCGCCGGCCATAGCCCGCGCTCAGCATAAGGAAGCGACTCACAAGTAAAGAAGGAATGGCGATGGCAACCACGGAAGTGCGACCCACGTTGAGCTTCGCCGAGCGGATCGGAAGAATTGAGATTTCCGCTACGGCGGCGGTAGTGAATGAGGCGGAAAGACTGCGGGGTGAAGGCGCGGACCTGGTGGACTTCGGGGCGGGCGAGCCGCACTTCGCCACTCCCAAGCACATCAAGGACGCGGCCATCGGCGCCATCCAGAGTAACTTCAGCAAGTACACGGCGGTAGCGGGCACGGCCGAATTGCGCGACGCCATTGTGCAGCGGCACGCCACTGACTTTGGTTCCAACTATCGGCGGGAAGAAGTGATCGCTTCCGTGGGCGGCAAGCAGGCGCTGTTCAATGCCATGCAGGTGCTGGTGGACCACGGGGATGAGGTCATCCTGCCCGTGCCCTACTGGGTTTCGTTCAAAGACATTGTGCGCTACGCCGGCGGGCAGCCGGTGATGGTGGAGACAGACGAAAACCAGAACTTTGCCTTGACCGCCGCTATGGTGGAGCGGGCGATCACTTCCCGCACCAAGCTCATCATTTTGAACTCGCCGGGCAATCCTTCCGGCGCAGTGATGAGCCCGGAGGAGATGACCGAAGTTGTGCGCCTGGCCACGCAGCGCGGCATCTGGGTACTCTCCGATGAATGCTATGTTTACCTGAATTTCACGGGCCGGAAATTTTCGCTAGGTTCGCTGCGCGAGGGCAGTGAACGGTTGCTGGTGGCGGGTTCGCTCTCAAAAACCTACGCCATGACGGGATGGCGCCTGGGCTATGCCCTCGGTCCGGAGGCAGTAATCAAAGCCATGCAGAAGCTGCAGAGTCAGTCCACCTCTAATCCAACTTCGTTCGTGCAGAAGGCGGCAGTGGTGGCACTGAAAGGTTCGCAGCAATGCGTGGAGGAGATGTGGCGGGAATACATCCAGCTCCGGGACCGTGTGGTGGCGGGGTTAAGGTCAATTCCGGGGGTTCGCTGCCCGATGCCGGAAGGCGCTT
>DATJFA010000218.1:0-10459 GCA_035496015.1 Terriglobales bacterium
CCGTCGGCGTTGTTGCGCACCCAGCCGGAAACGCCCAGCATATGCGCCTCGCGCTCCACGAACCAGCGAAACCCCACCCCCTGTACCCGCCCGCGCACTACAAAGCGGCGGGCCCGGAGGTCGGCGCTCTTGTCAGTTGGAACCATTCGGGATTGACGATTGAAGATTAACGATTGACGATTCAAAACCGGAAGTGCGTGCCCCTTCAATCGTCAATCGTAATTCGTCAATCGTCAAGTAATCACTTATGAGCCGTCTCACGCGCGCGAGAGATACGCCCCCTCCGACGTATCCACCCGGATCTTCTCGCCTTCGTTGATGAAAGGCGGCACCTGTACCACCAGCCCGGTTTCGGTCTTGGCTGGCTTGGTCACGCTGCTGGCGGTGGCGCTCTTCAGCCCGGGCTCGGTCTCGACCACGGTCAGATCCACGGTCTGTGGCAGTTCCACGCCTACCGCCTTGCCGTCGAAGAACTCTACTTCAATCTGCAGGTTGGGGATCAGGTAATCCACCGCGTCTCCCAGAATGTCCTTGCCCAGGTAGGTCTGCTCGTAGTTCTCGGTGTTCATGAAGTAGTAATTGTCTCCGTCGGTATAGAGGTACTCCATCTTCACCTCGTCCACCGTAATCTTCTCGATGGCGTCGGCGGAGCGGAAACGGTGCTCGAACATGGCGCCGGTGCGCAGGTTGCGCAGCTTGGCCTGGATGAAAGCGCGCAGGTTGCCGGGAGTGCGGTGCTCGACGCTGAATACCGCGTGCAGGTCATTGTTGTGCTTGATGACCATGCCGGGGCGCAGCTGGGTTGCGGGAATAGCCATGCGGGGAAACTTTCTCCTTGCCTGAATAGTGAGAGGCCAGCGGATACCGCGGCGACGAATGCCGCCACAGAGAGCAGCCAAACACTTTAGTTTACACAAGGAATAGGAAAGTTGTGAACCGCACGCGGATGTAGCGCCGGCGGCCCGCCGGCTGTCGCGAGGGCGTCTCACCCTCGCTCTAACCTGTGTGGGCACAGGCGCCCTCGCCTGTGCGAGCGAGTGTAGTTCGCCCCCGTGCGCCCTCCGCAGGAGGGCGTCATGCTGAGGGCCTTCAGGCCCGAAGTATCTCGCGAGCAGCGCCGAGGCTCTTGCGTTCAGTTGTGGCGCCCTCGCCCGCGAAGCCACTGCCTGCAGCTCACCTTGGTCTCTCTGCCGGACAACATTCGGCCCACTTGCCATTTCTAAGCTATATGACCGGGCAGTGCTGTTTGTGCCTGAGGCAAGTTCAACCTTGCCTGCTGAGCGCCGCGCTACTAACATTTTTCAGACGGAGATAGGAGAGAACTTATGGCTGAATACGAGCGCATTGGTGAGTATCAAAGTTCGCAGCGCCGCGGCGGGGGCGCGGGCCTCGCAATTACTTTTCTGCTTGTCGGAGTGGGCGCCGGCGCCCTGGTGGCGCTCTTGTACGCTCCTGGCGAAGGCAAGAAAACCCGGCGTGTTCTTCGCCGCAAGTATGAGGACGCGGTCGACGCCTTTACCGAGTGGAAGGAAACCGCCGAGGATATGATCGAGAAGGGCGGCGACTGGGCCACTTCAGCCAAAGAAACCGCCAGAGAAAAGGTTGCGCCGTTCCGGAAAGCAATGCGGAGATAACAGCAAGTTTCAAGGTTTCACAGGTTTCAAGGTTTCTCAAACGCCGTTTTACCTTGCCGAATCGTCCGTTTGGAAAAAGAGGGTGGGTACTTTGAAACCCTGAAACTTTGAAACCTTGCAACCTTGAAACTTCTCTCAGTACAACCTGAAATTTACTTCTACGTTCACCTGCACCGCCACCGGCTGGCCGTCTTTGTGTGCCGGCTCGAAGCGCCAGGTGCGCACCGCTTCCACCGCTTTTTCGTCCAGGCCCATGCCCACCGACCGCTGCACCCGGATTTCATGCGGACGGCCGTCCGGGCCCACAATCACCCACAACACCACCGTACCCTGGTACTTGGCTTTGCGCGCCTCTTCGGAGTATTCCGGGTCAGGTGCGTAAATCGCTCGTGGCGCGCTCACGCCGCCGCCCACGCGGTACACACCGCCGCCGATGCCGCCGCCATATCCTGGTCCCACCCCCGGCCCGCGCCCGCTGCCCACGCCTCCTCCGCTGCCGCTGCCAATTCCGCCGCCTGAGCCGGTCCCGCTGGAAGGCGGTCCCAGTACGTTGGAGAGCGGATCGCCCAGTGGCCCCGTGGTCGGAAGCGTGATCTTCGGCGGCACCACTACCGTGGGTTCCACTGGCAGCTGCGGATTCTCATTGCGCACCACTACCATCGGGGGCGTGATCTGCTGGTCGGAAAGCTTGGGCAGCGCGCCTTTGGAAGCTTGCAGCTTGTCGCGATCGCCGCCGCCACCGCCTCCTCCCGCTTTGGTGGCGGAGGGCGGCAGCACGTATGGGCTGATGTCGGTAACGATTCCCACTACCTGCTGCTGGATCTGTTTGCGGTGCGTCACCACGAATGTTCCCGACCACACCACCAGCCCCACGATTATGGTGTGCGCGATAAAGGAAAAAACGAAGGTGAGGGGCTTGGTTTCGTAGAGTCCGTAGCCCTCGCCGAACAGCGTGGGCAGGATGGTGGTGTCCGGTGCCGGTGGCACCGCGGGCTTTGGTGCAGGCGGCACCTGCATCATGGCCGGCGTTTGTGACGCAGCGGAATCAGCCATCGCTGCTTCTACCCTGCCTAAGTATAGGCCAGAAACGCAACTACGGGTGTGCCCGCCGTCACAAATAAAAAGCGAAGGTCATCCGCCATTTGGAGCGGCTATTCTGGCTTCCCGCCTTAGCGAAACATATTGCCGAAGAAGCCCCGCACCCGGGCGAAGAACCCGCGCGGCTTGTTGTTGCTGGCGGCCAGCTTGGTTCGCGGCACCTTGTAGTAAGTGACCCGCGCCGGACCCGTTACCGGCAGCTTGAGCAACTCTGGCGGTGGGTCGTTGTTAAAGTGCAGTTCTGCCACCTGGACAACATCCGGACCTCTTGGCTGCGTGGCGCGAAAGATGAAGGGAGCCTCTACCTGCACCGGAGTGCCGCTGGGCAGGGCTGGCGCAGGATCGCTGGCTGGCATATTTATCCGGGCCGGGGGCGTGCCGGAAGCAGGCGGCGCCAGCACCGCGGCCGATGTCGCGGCCGGCGGAGCCGCAGGTTGGCCTTCCGCACGCATCACCGGCACCGTGCGCAGCGGGCAGCCACAGCTCAGGTTGGCTGTCGCACTGGCGCTCTGCAGCCGTCCGCCGTGGAACAGCACCTGATCGCCCGCGTTCACCTGGTAGGTGTCGTTGCCCATGATTTCCGATACCACCGCCGCCGCCGTATTTCCCGGCAGCGTGCGCACACAGGTGTTGCCCTGGTTGTCGGCGCTCACCGCCATGTCGAATTCGCCTGGGCCGGGCAGCAGAATGCGGAAATCTGGTGTCAAAATCACGTCCGCTGCCGCGCCCAGCGTATAGTGCGTCTCGATGGTTCCCGTGCTTAGCCCCAGCATCAGGTCGCGGCCGCTCTTGGAGGGCGTTACCGAAAGCGAAGTGCCTGGGCAGACGTGGACTTCACCGCCCCGTGGCAGGCGCAGCACCGTGGGGTTGCCCATGGCCATCACCGACTGCGCCCCGTGCAGAGTTTCAAAGTTTGCCACCGGCTCGTAGGTAGTAGCGGGCTGGGAGACAGGGGTGGGAGCCGGCACCGCCGGAGCAGCCGGTGTTTGCGCCTGTGCCTCGGTGGTTGCTCCGCCCTGCTCCGCCGCCCTCTGTGATGCCCCCGGCAGCAGCCACAACGCGACTTTGTTGCCCGTGCTGATCACGGAGAATTCATGCGCTACCCGCAGCTGCACCACGACCCGCGCGATGGGCGGCGATTGCTTCCACTGGCTGGCCCGCACTTCACTGATGTCTTGATTTTTAACCGGAATTCGCCGCCATCCGCCCGGCAATACCGCGCCTTCCAGATCAATCACTATGCGAATGGGATTATCCAGGCGGCTCAGGTGAGGTCGCACCGCCCGGTCGGTGGTGATCTGCACACTCAGCCCTTTGCTGCTGGGCACAACCGCAATGTGCTGCACCACAGCGAGATTGCCCTGCGCTTGGGCGCCAATTGCGGCTACGGCTGTCAGCAGCGCCGCCAGCGCGAACTGCGAGACTCGTGACCTCATGCCGAGGGAACCTACCTGAACGATACCACCGGTATGCGTGCCAGAGAAGTGGCTGGGCGCGCGACTGGAGGCTCCAAAAGGTCAGCTCTCGGCGAGGAATTCGTACTCATTGATCACAGCGGCCACGCTCAGCTGGCCATTGTTGCTGGCCGGTTCGGCGCGCACCACCGTGCCTTTGCAGCGCACCCGGATGCTCTCTGTAAGCGTGATTTCCGGCGGCAAAGTAAGGGTAAACTCTATGTCCGTCCCTTGCCCAATCTGGCTGTCGAGGTAGAAGCAGATGCCGCGGGCGCTCACGTCGCGGGTGAAAGCGGTTTTTTCCCCCGTCGGTCCGTTCTGGTATTTCACCGAAATGGGTAGCCGCAGCGAAAAACGGCGTGTAGCGCGCTTGTCCTGCTGGCCCTCGGCCATGAAGCCTCCCAGAAGGTGGTGCTAGCATGGGCCCGATTTGGCTGGGCTGTCAAGCCTGTGCTTGGCCCTTCCGTGGGCACAGTGGTTCTTCTCGGAGCTGGCCTCCGCCTGGCTCCTGGCAGCCAGTCTCAACCTTCACAGGGACAGGAAGTTACGAATCAGTTGCTTGCCTTCGCTGGTAAGCACGCTTTCGGGGTGGAATTGCACGCCTTCCACTGGATAGTCGCGGTGCCGCAGGCCCATGATGACGCTCTCGCCATCCCTCCCCTGGGTTCTCGCGCTTATCTCCAGTTCCTTTGGCAAACCCTTTTCGGAGACTACCAGGGAGTGGTAGCGGGTGGCGGTCATGGGCGACCTGAGACCGCTAAATATTGTCTTTCCATCGTGTTCCACCTGGCTGGTTTTGCCGTGCATCAGCGTGCGGGCGCGTACCACTTCACCCCCAAAGGCAGCGCCAATTGCCTGGTGGCCCAGGCACACGCCCAAGACCGGTAATTTCCCGGCAAAATGCCGGATCAGATCAATGCTGATGCCGGCCTCCTGGGGCGTGCATGGCCCTGGCGACAAGAGAATTCGTTCGGGATGAAGAGACTCGACTCCCTTGACCGTAACCTGGTCATTTCGCCGCACTTCGACCTTCGCACCCAGTTCGCCCAGGTACTGCACCAGGTTGTAGGTGAAGGAATCGTAGTTGTCGAGCACGAAAACCATGGAAAACCAGCACTTAGCAATTGGCACTTAGCACTTGGCCAGGATCTGTGCTTGTGGCGCGGGCGCCCTCGCCCGCGATTTTGTTTATAAGCAGCCGCTAAAGTGCACGTCCAGAAACTGAGAACTCGAGAACTGAGAACTGCTACTGCGCCATTCCGCCCGCGGCGGGAGTGCCGGGGGCCTCCTCGCCGGTGTTGACCAGATCCTTCAACTCCTTGCTGGGCTTGAAGAAAGGTATCTTCTTGGCGGGCACTTCCACGCGGTCGCCAGTTTTGGGATTGCGCCCCACCCGGGGCTTGCGCTGGCGAGTGCGAAAGCTGCCAAAACCGCGGATCTCGATCTTGTCGCCCACGCGCAGCGAGCGCACGATGCTGTCAAAAATGGTTTCGACGATCACTTCGCTGTCTTTGCGCGTTAACTCCGCCAGCCGCGATACCTCGTCGATTAAGTCGGCTTTCGTCATGTGCTTATCCGCTCCCTTTTGACGCGGGGTGCTCCACTGCTCCCAGAGTCCTTTACAATCCCGTCGAACGAAGTATCAGCCTAAACCTAAATTTTCCCGCGCGCCAGTTTCCAAGATTCTGCCTCGGCGGGTGGGCAGCCTGTCAACTCAATAATTTACAGCCGGTAAGGAATTGATAACCGCTCAGGGTAGTTGCAGCTGAAGGGCATAGATCTCCTGTGTGCTCTGGTCGCGCATCAGCAAAGGAGCATCATCGGGCCCGAGGCCCAGCCAGGAGGCCCAAGGGTCCGATCCCCGGGGCACATCTTTCACGCTTTCTACAACTTGCAAGGGGCCGCCATGCACGCTGACGCGCACAATGTCGTCGCCCCGGGTGTAATCTTCCAGGTAAACATAGCGGCTGTCGCGCGACCAGGTGTTGTAGGCGAAGGTGGCCTGGGCCAGGGGCGACCACTTACGCGTAGCAAAGTCGTACAGCATCAACTTCTTGGAGTCGGCGGTTAAGGCGGCCACGTAGCGACCGTCCGGAGAGACCCTTGGGCTAAAGAGGCCTTGAGACCCGGGCAGGGGAGTGATTTGACGAGTTTTCAGATCCAGCATCTCGATGCCCGACTCCGAGGAGTTGGCATATTGCAACCAGGGCATGTGGCCAAAAACCAACGACTTGCCGTCCGGCATCCAGGTCAGGTCGCTCTCGTTTACGTGCTCGTTGGTCAAAGCCTGAGGAGTGCCCCCCTGGGCGGAGATGAGGTACAGCTTCCAGGGCTGTCCCGGCATGGAGGCCATGAAGGCAATCTGGGTCCCATCTGGCGAGCAGTGGGGCAGATGCACCTCCAAAGGCGCGTAGGTAAGTTGTGTGCGCTGGCTGCCATCCAACTGGCTGCGCCAGAGCGTATGGTCGGGATAATTGATGTAAGTGAGCCATTTACCGTCGCGGGAGAAGTCCAGTTCGCCGGCGGAAATGCCATTCAGATAGGGCAGAAAGTGGCCCGCCTTCTGATCGTAGCGTTGCAGTTCAAAACGCAACTGCTGGCCGATCACGAATAACTTCTTGCCGTTTTCATCGGGAACAGGAAAGAGAAAAGCTAAGGGGCCGGCTGTGAGCTGCTCGGGAGTGCGGCCGGGCCGGCTCAGCAGCGAGCCGGTTGAAGGTAATGCCCAAATGTCGTGGCTGTTGCCCCGTGAACTATCGAAAAAGAAATACTTGCCATCGCGCGTCCAGCTGCCGCAGCATTCTTGCGAAGGCTGATTCCAGGTCTGCGCCAGCACGGGGCGGAGGTTTTTGCCATCCGCGGCTACTTCCCATAAATCGGACGTGTTGTTCTCCGCGTCCTGCAGAGCGAAGCGAATCCAGGCACCGTCGGGCGAAAAACGCAGGTTTATAGCGGCGCCGGGAAGAGTTGCGAGCTTACGTGGCTGGCTGCCGTCCGGGTGTACCTCGTACAATTCGGAGCCGTTGCCATAAACGATGTACTGGCCGTCTGGGGTATAGGTGGCCGAATGGGCACGCACGTTGCCGACAGCCCGCGGAGAGCCGGCGGGAATCGGCAGTTGATAGAGCGGGGTTTCGGTTTGGGTGCCGCCCGCTTCGCTGGTTATCAGCAGGGTGGAATGGTCAGGGGAGATGTCGAAAATGTCGGCGCTGGCAAACGGAACGGTCAGAGGCGCGGTCTCGCCGCCCGCGATCGAAACCTGCTGCAGCAGGAATTGCCCGCCCTTTTCCTCGGAAAAGTAAATGCGCGAGCCGTCAGTAACGAGCGATGACTTGGGCAGCGCGTCGCTGGTCAACTGCGTCGAGGCCACCACCCTGGCCGGCAGGGCAGGTGAGCGCAACCACAGAGCCAGCGCCAAGGCGGATGCTGCCAGCGCGACACCGGCGAGAACCGTGGTTCGTCCGGGAAGGCGCCACTTCCGAGATGGCGCCGCAGGGCGGGCCCACATTCGCAGGGGCCCTGATTCCAGGTCGCGCTTGAGCCGTTTCAGATCGCTGCGCAGTTCCGCTGCCGACTGATAGCGCAGTTCGCGGTCCTTCTCCAGAGCTTTGTTGATGATGCGTTCCAGTTCAGGCGGCACTGCCGGGTTGAGTTGGGCGGGCGATTGCGGCGTGCGGTGCAGGATGGCGTCGAAGGTCGCAATCGAATTCTTGCCGCTGAAGGGCAGGGCGCCGGCAGCCATCAGGTACAACACCACGCCGAGGGAGAAAACGTCGCTGCGCGCGTCCAGTTCCTTGCCCAGCGCCTGCTCGGGCGACATGTAGCTCACGGTGCCCAGGGTCAGGCCGTGGCTGGTGGCTTCTAACTGCGAAACCGGGGTAGCTACGGTAGGTTCGTTGACGGTTTGGGCCAGCCGCCGCTCCAGGGCCGGCTTGGCCAGCCCGAAGTCCAGCAGCTTGATCTGGCCGCGCGGGCTAATCAAGATGTTTCCCGGCTTGACGTCGCGGTGCAGGATGGCCTTCATGTGCGCAGCATCGAGCGCTTCGGCGGTCTGAATACCCCATTCCACCACCTGCTCCAGCGAGAGCGGCGCCCCATGCATGGCTTCGGCCAGGGTCTTGCCTTCCAGCAACTCCATGGCGATGAAGGTCTGGCCGGCAGATTCGCCGATCTCGTAAATGGTGCAGATATTAGGGTGATTCAAAGCGGAAGCAGCGCGCGCTTCCCAGCGGAAACGGTCCAGGGCCTGAGGGTCGCTGGAGAGGTCATCGGGAAGGAACTTCAGCGCTACATGACGGCCGAGCGTGAGGTCTTCAGCCTCGTATACCACACCCATTCCGCCGCCGCCCAATTTGCGCAGCAGCCGGTAGTGCGAAATCGTCTGGCCGACACTTATGACTGGGGAGGACATGGCGCGCCGCCGCTGCGGGGAACAGCGGACTAATGCAGGCTCATACGGAACGCTTGAGTTTACTGCCAGACGTAGTAAAAGCCAACTTGGGTCTGCAGCAGCTTGAGACGGTCAGGCAGAAAGTTGGACAGGTCGCCAAACAGCAGGTCTAACAGCGTGCGACGCTCCTTCTCCGGCCGCACCAGGTGAGGCTCGCCCTTGATGCCCACAGATTGGGCAGTGTCTTTTACCGCTGCGCGAAAGTCCCCAACCTGGTCAATTAAATGCAGGGGCAGGGCCTGGTCGCCTGTCCACACGCGGCCATCGGCAATGGCCTGCACGTCGGGCACTTTAAGATGACGGCCGTCGGCCACCGCCTGGATGAAAAGGGAATGCATGTTGTCGAGCAAGCTCTGGAAGTACGCCTTTTCTTCCGGGGTCATGGGACGGGTGGGGGAGCCTGCATCCTTGAGTTTGCCGGCTTTCATGGTGATGTCCTGCAGCTTGGCCCAGTCCATGAGCTTGCCGTAATTGACCCATTCGGCGATCACCCCGATGCTGCCCACAATGCTGCCTTTATCGGCAAAAATCTTGTTGCAGGCGGAAGCCACGAAGTAGCCGCCGCTGGCTCCAACCGTCTCTACCGAGGCGATCACCTTCTTGTGCTTTTCCTGCTCGATGCGGCGCACTTCCTGGTAAATCTCTTCCGTGGCCGCCACGCCGCCGCCTGGCGTATTGATGTGCAGGATGATGGCCTTGATGGAATCGTCATCGCCGAAGCGCTTGAGCTGGCGGACGACCACTTCCGGCGTGACAATCAGGCCTTCCAGGTCCACTACGCCAATTCGGTTGTCGCCGGCAAACACCGAGCTGGATTCCTCGCTGGCCGGGCGCAGGGTGATGTAGAGCAGAGAGAACACCGCCAGCAGGAAAAGGAAGAATGCTCCGCCGCCGATCAGAATCCAGAGCAGGGCGCGGGCGCGGCGCTGCGGTTGAGTTTCATCTGGCATAGAAGCGGTAGTTTACCGCATTCAGCACTCAGCAATCAGTCAATGAAATGCGCACTTGGCAGTTAGCACTTGGCACTTGGCCATTCGAGCTCTTCCTCGGTTCCCAAATCGGACTTCACGGCCAAATGCTAAGTGCCAAATGCCAAGCGCATTTTTAAGATGAGTGCTGATTGCTGCCCCTCACAATCACCCGCAGCGCTCGCCGTGCCACGCTCACTTCTACCGGAGTTTGACCAAGGGGCTCGCCATCGGCGTGTACTGCGAGTGGCACGTCGCTCTCGATAAGCACGCGCTTAGCCCGAAAGTATTCCACCTCCTGCAGGCCAATGTGGCCGCCCCGGTAAACCTTGGGAAACAGGCGCAGCAAACGCAGTTTGCCGACCTCGCGCACGAAGCAGAATTCCAGCAGCCCGTCATCGAGATCGGCCTCCGGAGCGATGCGCATGCCGTGCCCATACCAGGGAGCATTGGCAGCCGCCGCCAGTATGCCCGGTTCAGAAATCGTGCGCTTGCCATCGGCCTGAGTGGCGGTGACGGTGATGCGGCGCGCCCGGAAGCGGAGAAGGGCGGGGATGGCGGCTAGAAAATAGCCGCCGCGGCCACGCAGCCAGCTGGGCAGGGAATTCGCCTGTCGCGCGACTTCCGCGTCCACGCCCGCGCCCACCGCGCAGGAAAAATATGCCGAATTTGCGGTGCGGGCGCCCTCGCCCGCGAATTCCATCACGCCCAGATCAACGCTGCGCACATTGTTGCCGCCAGCCAGAAACTTTTCCCACGCGCGCAGGGCCTCTGCCCGGGTGCGCAGTCCCAGTGCCCGAGCGAAATCATTGGCGCTGCCCGCCGGGACCACCAGTAAGGGGGTCTGCGCCTGCA
>DATJFA010000219.1:0-6085 GCA_035496015.1 Terriglobales bacterium
GGGTCGTCCGCTTGCGGACGATCACGGCGAGTCGAAGGGCCTCTATACCCACCATGAGCTTTAAGCACGAGTTTTTTCTGGACACCGGCAGGGTCCCATCAACGCAGGCGTCGATCTTGTTATAGGGGCCCTTCGACTGCGTAGCTGCTTCACGAAGCGAAGCAGCTACGCAGCTCAGGGTGACAGCTACTCTTTGAGTTCGACGTGCTGGACGTCATCAATAGGGCTGCCCAGGAATTGCTCGCCCATGCGGCGGAATTTATCCACGGAATCGGTTACGAAGAATTTCAGGCGAGGCACTCCACGGCGTTCGCTTTCCCTCGAAGGCCTGGGCAGGCCTTTGCGGAGTAACTGGCTGACCACGCGAGCCGTGGAGTCGGCCGAATCGACAATGGTCACAGCGGCCGGCACCAGGCGGCGCAGCAGCGGCTTCAGCAGCGGATAGTGAGTGCATCCCAGCACCAGCACGTCGGCGGACTCGAAGTCTCCGGCAAATGCCTGGTCGAGATAAATGCGGGCCACTTGCTCCGCGACCGGGTGCTCGGCCCATCCTTCTTCGACTAACGGCACCAACAGCGGGCAAGCCTTTTCCGTGGCCTGGATTCCGCGCGCCAGGAGGGTCTTCGCATAGGCGTGACTGCTCACCGTAGCCTCGGTGGCGACGACGACCACATTGCGAGTCTGGCTTGCGGCTGCGGCGCGGGCTGCTCCGGGTTCGATGACACCCACCACGGGAACGCTGGAAGCCTGCGTGATCTGGTCAAGGGCCAGCGCGGTGGCCGTATTGCAGGCGATCACCAGCATCTGGGCGCCGTGTTGTTCGAGGTATTGCGCCGCGCCAATGGCGTACCGGGCAACGGTATCGGCCGACTTCGAGCCGTAGGGGAGGCGGGCGGTGTCGCCGAAGTAGATGTAATCGGCGTCAGGTGCGAGTGCGACCAGTTCCTTGAGGACTGTAAGTCCGCCAAAGCCGGAATCAAATACGCCGATGCAGGGACGTCGAGAGGTGGCCATGAAGGTATGCGAAGAAACATCATAACGGGCAGGCTGAGTTTTTGGGCAGACAATCCGCGGCCGGATTTAGGATGGGCGGATATCCCGCGGAGAAGGGGGGATCATGAACCGTTCCACAACTGTACTGGCCCTCACCATCATTACGGTATTCACATCGTCCTGCATGTCGCGTAAGCCGGCTGCGATTACCCAGGGCGAACTCGTCCGTAACGCGCAGGAGATGTTCGATGCTGTGGCTGCGGGCGACCAGGGGCCCTGGCAGAAATATTTTGCCGACGACAGCATGTACTTCGATGAGACGGGAAGAGCCATGGATAAAGCCGCCCTTATCAAAGACGTGACTCCGCTTCCGGCGGGCTATTCCGGCAGCATCAGACTGGTGAATCCTAAAAGTAACATTCAGGGCAACACGGCGATCCTCTCCTACGACCTCAACGAAGCCGAGACCATCTTCGGTCCGAATCTGACCGCCCGCTATCACGGTACCGACACCTGGATGTATCGCAACGGAAAATGGCAGATCGTAGCGGGTCAAATCTTGCGCTACTACGAAGACCCTGCGCCGGGAAAGGCCGAGGTGAAGAAATATGGCGAGTACGTCGGGACCTACGACCTAGCGCCCGGCGTGACACAGACGGTCTCTGTCCGTGACGGCAAGTTATACGCTCGGCGTGCAGACAGACCGGAAGGTGAGCTGATCCCAGAATCGGGAGACATATTGTTTCTCCGGGGCGTGGAAGGGCGGCGCTTATTCCAGCGGGCCAACAGCGCAAGGTCGATGCCATGATTGATCGCAGGAACAATGAGGACGTAGTTTGGAAGAAGATCAAGTAGCACGGACTCCATTCATTTCGAGAAGAACGCGAAATGAATGGGGCACCGTCGGCGTCTGTGAGGTCGCTCGGTCTGGATAATTGGGTCTACTTGAAGCGCGAGGCCTGCACTTGTTCGTCCTCTCGGGCTGCCAGATTGCGCTCGCAGCAGGGGCCAAGCGGGATGGGCGCGCCGTGAGGGCAGGTGCGGGGATGGCCCAGGAAGGCGCAAATCTTATCTGTCGCTTCGGGCGAGAGGATGTGTTCGAACTTGCAGGCTTGCTGTTCGATCTCTGATTCGCTGTCGAGGGCCAGGCTGTCGGTGAAGAGGCGCTCGGCCAGGCGGTGGCGGCGGATGATGTCGGCGGCGCGGGAACGGCCGCGGGGGGTGAATTCCACGATCATGCTGCCGTCGCCGGTGGACACGCCCGCAGGCTTGAGCGCATCGTGGCATGGATTCACGAAGGGCTTGTGATTGTGGGCTTCCGGAGGATGGGGCTTGGTTGTGAGCAGACCCAGGGCCGTCATCTTCTCGACTGCGATGCTTACCGGCAGGGCGCCGTGCACTTCCATGCGCTCGATTTCGGCAATCTCTCCGTGCTCCTCGACCGCCCATAGTTCTTCGAGGACTTCGTCGAACTGCTCCTCGTCGGCCATGGCGAAGACTTCCTGATCCGCAATCTTGCCGTGGTGCAGCTCGATACGGCGGTCGGCCAGCCGAGCCACGACAGGGTCGTGCGTGACCATGACAATGGTGCGTCCCTGGCGATGCAATTCGCGCAGCAGGCGCAGGACGATCTCTTCGTTGACCGCATCCAGATTTCCGGTGGGCTCGTCCGCGAGAACAATTTTGGGATCATTGATCAGGGCGCGCGCGATGCACACCCGCTGCTGCTCCCCGCCGGAAAGATGGGCGGGTAGATGCCCGGCGCGGTCCTTCAATCCCACATGGGCCAGGGCGGCCAGCGCCTCCTGCTCGTCGGTCATGCTGTGAAAGTACTGGGCCAGCATGACGTTTTCGAGCGCGGTGAGGTAGGGAATCAGGTGGAACTGCTGGAAGATAAACCCAACTTTTTCCGCCCGGGCGCGGTTCAAATCCTGGGATGAAATCCGGGCAACGTCTTCACCGTCAAGCCATATCTCGCCCGAAGTGGGGCGGTCGAGGCAGCCGATCAGATTCACCAATGTGGACTTGCCGGAACCGGACGGGCCCATGATAGCCAGCCACTCGCCGGGCGCAACCTCGAGAGAGACGTCATCCAGGGCTCGGATGACACCGCCATTGGTCTCGGCCTGGGCGGGATAAAGGCGGCTGACATGGTTGAGCTTGATCACGTCATTCTCCCCTCAGGATGGTAGCAGGTTGGACCTGCCGCAGAAGAGATATTGGCAGGATCGCAGCGATCAGCGCAATGACTATCCCACCAGCAAGAACAATCGGTAAAACACTGAGGCGGGGAGTAACCGGGGCGTGAAAGTTGGCTTGGCCGATCCAGATCGCCACTCCTACTCCGATGGCAAAACCCAGAATCGCGCCGATCGCGCCCAGGGCGGCAGCCTCGGCGGCGAAGAACCCCTGCAGCATTCTTCCCGAAGCGCCAAGGGCCTTCATTAGGGCGAAATCGCGGCGGCGGTCCGAGACCCATCCCGTCAAAGTGGCAAGCACGCATACTGTTGCGGTGAGGATGATGAGAATGGATGTTACCAAAAGTGTGGAACGCATCTTGCCCAACACATTGGCCTCGCCCTCTGTAACCTGGCGCACGGGGTGCACATCGACTCCGGGAAGGGCCTGTCCGAGGCGATGGACGACGGCGCTCACCTTTTCCGCAGAACCTGAAGCCGAGATCTCAACCGTCGAATACGGCACATGGGTCCACTCGGCAAAGTCGGCGAGGGACACGTACACACGGCTATCTTCGGCGGCGCCAGTCTGCAAAGTCCCGACCGGATTGAGTCGTATGCTGCGGCCCTGAAAGCTGAGGTCGAAGGGCTTTCCCGCTGCGCCCAGAACACTGGCAGCATGGGCGCCAAGCAGCGCATCGCGGGAAGCTTTCGGCCACGCGGTTACCGACCACCAACTGCCATTCAACTTTTGTGCCTGCTCGAAGTCCGTTCCGGCAACGACCACCGAACGCCCATCAGGAGTGCGGGCAACGGCGTAGGCAAAGGGAACTGCTATGCCTCCGCTGCCCAGAGTCGAGCGTACGGTGGTCAGCGTATCGTCGGGTAGGCTCTGGCCGTCCCTGGCGACTACGACGACGTTGGCGCCGTACTTGCGAAATTCGCGGCGCAGTTTGGCCTGCACGTCCACGTAAAGGTCTAGCATCGCCGTGGCCACGGCAGCCGCCACTACCATGGCCAGCAGAGCCGACGCGGCCCGGCCACGGCGCAGGACGGCGGCGCGCCACAGCATGCGCAGGAACATGGAAGTGTGGGGCACGGCCGCGCGGCGCCGGGCAACGTGGGCCGTGTCGGGAGAGCTCAAGCGTCACCTCGCAGGGCGTACACCGGATCAAACTTTACCGCCCGGCGGATCGCGAAAGCGCTGCCACCAAACGTCACCAGCACCGCGATAGCCAGGATTACAGGCAGGAGCACCGGCTGGATTGCGATCTGCGAAGCGAAAATGGAGTGTCCAATCTGGCGGGCCAGCAGTGCGCCGCCGGCGAAACCCGCGGTTCCAGCCAACAAGGCCAGCAGCGTAGCCTCCGCAAAAAACAGCACCGCCACGGCCAAGTTACTGGCACCCAGCGCTTTCATCAAGCCCACGTCGCCGCGCCGCTCCACCACCGCGGTCGCCATCGAAGCCGAAACCGCCAGCGCGGACGACAGCAGCGCCGCCAGCGTGATGAGGAGCATCAGTCCCTGGATGCGTGAAAGCACAGTACCCTCATTCTGGGCCACCTGGCGAATTTGCTCGGCGTGCGAATGCGGGATGGCCTCCTGCAACTGGAAAGCAATGGACTGCGCGTAGGGAGAGCAGTACCAGCGGTCGTACATCTCCGCTGACATGCTCCTGGGATCGCGGCGGGCGAAAGCGTCTTCAGGTTTGGTCACTGCGCTGACGTAGATGCGCCGCACCGCACCAGGCTTGCCCAGAATTTCCTGCGCCAGCGCAAGCGGCGCTACGATCTGGTAATCTTCCGGCCCGCCGGTGGAGAGAATGCCGGCAATGCGGCGGGGGCGGCCCGCAATTTCAACGTCCTGTCCAGGCGTTCGGTCTAGCTTCGCCGCCAGGCGATTGCCCAGCAGGATGTCTTCGGAATTATCCTCCGGCCAGGCACCCTGTACCTTCCACCAGGGATGCGTGGTGCGAACCCCGGTAACGAAGTCCTGCTTTCCAAATACAACGTGGCGGGCGAAATACGTTCCCAGCAGGGTCACATTCCTTGCCCCGCCAAGCGCGATGGACACGGGCAACATCGGAGCGAAGCCCACTATGTTGTTGCGCCAGAACATACCTTTGATTTTGGGCAGGTCGGCTTCGTTCAGGTAAGCGCCGTCGCTAGGGGGCCTGAGGTTGACGCCGCCGATCTCGACATCCAGCGTGTCTTCCTGCGGAGTGACGATCAGGTTCGCGCCGTAGGTGCGCAGCTCGCGGCTGATCTTGTCGCCGATATCGGTGGCCACGGCGATCATGGCGGTGGCCACGCCCACGCCAAGCATGATAGCCACTCCGGCCAGCAGTTTGCGGCGCTTCTGCCGCCGGAAGGACTCATAGAGTAGGCGCAGGAACATGGTCAGGGTTGGAAAATATGGGCGCCGGCGGCGACGTCAGCCTCACGAATGATAACCGTATCGGCAGTCTGTTCGGCGCGCAGCGGAATCGGATTGCACCCGCCGGTCATGCCCACGGATTGTCCGTTGATCGGCGCCGCGCAGTTCTTGCAAATCACACCATTCGGCCCTTTGTAGAAACCGACCGGGCCGCAAATCTGGCAGGCATCGAAGACCGTCGCCACCTTGCCATCGGGTTTCTGGTAGAGCCAGAAGCGTACTTCGACTCCATTTTCCCTGGCCGCAAAGCGATGAAGGTCGCCGTCCGAAACCTGGGCCAGCGGAATGCTGACCTGTCCCTCCGTGAAAATGACTGCAGTCGCCGGGGACAATGCACTCACGCTCTTGGCATAGATGAATTCGGCCGTGACCATCACGATGAACAGGAACGAACTGGCATAAACCGAAACCATCCACAGGCGCTCGCGGCGAGCGCTCCACTGCGCCTTGCGACGCTCTGCTGGGGAATCAGGAAGGGC
>DATJFA010000220.1:0-28334 GCA_035496015.1 Terriglobales bacterium
GGGGTGCTGCAGTGCAACGGGCACAGTTCTTAGCTTGGATCCGCAGGCAAGATTTAAAGGGAAACTCTGGCGGTCAGGCCTGCTTATGCGCTTTTCGAGCGGCGCAGCCGCAAAACGTTCTCCAGCGTGTTTAGCAGGCTCATGGGATGCTGTCCCTTGCCCAGCACGGCGTCGGCAACCGTGCCGGTGTCCTCCGGCAAGTTCCACTGCACCGAGAAGAGAATGATGGGCACATCGGGTTTAATCAGCCGCATAGCGGTAGCCACCGTTCCCCCATCCACGTCCGGTAAATAGTAGTCCAGTACTACTGCGTCTATCGGCTGGCGGCTGAACAGCGCCAATCCTTCGCGCGCGGTACCAGCCGTCAAGACCGAATATCCAACCCTCTCCAGCAGCATTTGACGGATCATCAGCCCATGCTGTTCGTCGTCCACGCAAAGGATAGTATTCCCCATAAGCTTTCTGACAGTTCGGTCGCAACCAGGTTCAGGCTGGTCGGGTGTGAAGGGCGCGCAAAGTAGCGACAGTCTATGACGAATCCCGCAACTTGCAAGTAAATTTCTGGTAAAGAAGTGCAATGCAACTGCCCATCCGGATTGGGAAACGTAGTGGGTCAAAGTGACCCAGCGAGGAATTCCTTTGCCGCGGAATGTCAGTTAAGATGAGTCAACCCTTGAAGTTGGCGATCACCCCAAGGATTCAAGCATGACCGTCGGCAGCCACACTGGGTCGGCGCGTCTGGCCGTAGTGCGGCCCGCGCCCGCTGCTTCTCCGCCAGTTTCGTCTCCGTGGTGGTTCCGAGCAATCATGCCATCCATCACGGACGTGATTTTTCTCCTACTGCTACTGTCACTTGCCTACGGCGGCTTGCAACAGCGGTTGCTGGGAGACGCGGGCACCGGGTGGCACATCCGCAACGGCCAGCAAATACTCGCTACACACGCCATCCCACACGCGGATTCGTTCTCCTATACCATGCCTGGCCACCCCTGGTTTGCCTGGGAATGGCTGTACGACCTGGGAGCCGGTTTGCTTTGCAGTCGCATGGGGCTCAATGGTGTTGTGTTTCTCAGCGCCTTGTTAATAGCGGGTGTGTTTGCCGGCGTGTTTCGCAAGGCAGTGGTGCGCACCCGTTATCCCCTGGTGGCGGCTTTCCTGGTGGTTCTGGCGATTTTTGCTTCCAGCATTCACTTCCTCGCCCGGCCTCATCTTTTCACCTGGGCCTTTACCCTCATTTTTTGGGACATCCTGGAGACCGCTACAACGACCGGTTCTGATCGGCGGCTTTACTGGCTTCCTGCCCTGATGCTGCTGTGGGTGAACATCCACGGCGGATTTCTGGTCGGCTTGGCGCTGATTGGTCTGTATTTTCTTGGCGCCATCTGGGAAACCATAACCGCACCGGCTCCGGAAGAGCGGATGGCGGCGAAAGCCATGGCTCCCCGGCTGGGAGCCACGGGCGTGGCCGCCCTTATAACTACCTTCATCAATCCTTACGGCTACAAGCTCTGGCTGCATATATACGAATATCTGGGCAGCCGCTTCTACATGAACAACATCCAGGAATTTCTCTCCCCCAATTTTCATGGCGCGGCAGAGAAATTCTTTGCCGCGCTGCTCCTGCTCAGCCTGCTCGGCCTGGCGTTGAACCGCTCCCGGCTTCGCGCCAGCCAATTGCTGGTCATCTTGTTCAGCGTTTATTTCGGGCTCTATGCCGCCCGGAACATCCCGATAGCTTCGATCCTGCTGGTGTTGACCGCTACCCCGCTGCTGGCCGGGGCAGTGGAGCAGGGAAGCGCCGCGGAAGAGCTTGCGCCCCGCGCCCGTGATCTATTCCGGCGCTGGAAGAATTTTGCCGCCCGCACCTCCGGTACCGAACTGGGCCTGCGCGGCCACATCCTGCCGCTGGCTGCGGTTCTGATCACCTTTGTGGTTTGCCTGAACGGCGGCCGACTGGGCGCGCGGACTCGAATAAGCGCCCACTTCGACGGCAAGCGTTTTCCGGTGGGCGCGGCCAACTTCCTTGCCGCCCAGGGCATTTATTCGCAAGTTTTCAATCCGGATTACTGGGGCGGTTACCTGATCTATCGCCTGGGGCCAAACTACAAAGTTTTCATGGACGACCGCCATGACTTCTACGGCGAGCCCTTCGTCCGCGACTACATCAAAGTCCAGCACATCCAGCCCGGCTGGCAGGAAGTGCTGGACAAGAACAGCGTGAATTGGGTGCTGGTTCCCCCGGATTGGACGCTTGCCAATGCTCTCAAAGAGATGCCCCAGTGGCGCGTGCTTTATGACGACCACCATGCCATCCTCTTCGCCCGCGTCTCGCCGCTTCCGTGATCTTATTCACCACAGAGACACAGAGGCACAGAGAGGATTGACGATTGATGACTTTCGAGTTGACGGATTGATTTTACTTTCCCAGGAAGTCAGTTGAAGCGAGTTACTTTCCACAGGGCGGCGACGCAGGCGGCGAGCAGCAACAGGCACAAGAGCAGCAGCACGATAGCAGAGGTCCCATTGAGAGCGATGGCGGGCCAATGTGCTCGCGCGCCCGTCCAGACGAAGGCGCCGGTGGCGACAGCAACCAGCAGCCAATCCAGCCAGGTGCGGCGCTGTTGGGGTATGCTGGCGCGGCCTTCCATCCCCGAGCGCACAAATTCAATATCAATGCCGTAGCGGCGGCGCTCACGCTCGGCCGCCTCCATCCATTTGAGGTATTCCGAGTTATCGGCCACGGAAAAGGAAATGGCGGCCAGGCCCAGCGCCATCAGCAGCGAGCCCCAAACAGCGCCGGCAACCGCGCCGTGCTGCCAGCCGCGAAATTCGCCAAAGGCCACAGCTCCCCACAGCAGGCCCCAGAGTTGATTGGAGTTGGAGATGGGAATGCCGCGGCTGACGCCGACGTATTTGACCGCGTATTGCTGGAAGATATCGCCAATGACCCACACAAAGCCGGCGGCCAGCAGCCAGAAGAGCACGTTTTCAGCGCCGGTAACCTGCCGGTACAAGCTGCGTGGACCGCCCATATAGGCGAGTGCAAGCGCCGTCATCATGCCCAATTCGCCGATGGTGAAAAAAGAAACGAAGGAAAGGGGATTCATGCCCGAGAGATAAGCCTTGCGGTAGGGGATGTACATGGTCCCCCAGAGCACGCCCGCGCCCAGAGCGGCGGCGATGCCGCGGCTGGCGACGTGGGAGGCAATCTGGCTGGAGGAGGCGCGGGCCAGCAGCATGCCGCCCAGAAACATGACCAGGGCGCCACCGCAAACGGCGCTCCAGCGCCGCCAGCCGGCGTGGTGCAACTCACGGAAGAAGAGGACGCCCCATACTATTCCGATGAGGGCGTTCGTGTTCCACAAAGGAAACGCAACGCTCAGGCCCAGGTCGCGGATAGCGAAGATGGTGAGCGTGTTGGCCACCGACCAAAGGCAGCCGGCGATGATGGCCCAGATGACCAGGTGGGGGGCTTCCGCGATATCGGCGCGAATGCCGGAAGTGCCGCGCATGATGGCGGGCAGGCTCCAGCGGCCCAGGAAAACCCCGGCGACCATGAGGAAGGAAATCAGGACCGGGGAGATGCCGGTGGTGACCAGCTTGGTGGGAACTTCGGCGGCGCCCAGCCAGGCGCCGGCGGCAATGCCGCAGAGAACGCCCACGCGTTGCAGTGCTCGCACGCGCCCGGGCGCCAGCGGCGCTCCGGGGGTGCCGGAAGCCGGCGCGGCTGAGCTTAGCTGACCCATCGGAGAAGGAGGAGGCCGCCGATAAGCACCACGGTCGGAACCCAGAAATGCACGTCTCCAGTTACCGAGGCCAGCCAATTGATGGCCTGTGTTTCCGGTCGGTCAATCGCTTCTTCGTTATCCATGGTCCAGGGCGGAGGTAATACTACATGAGTTGCCGCAGGGTTGGTAATCGGTTGTTAGGGTAAGATTCTGCGCGATGAACATGAACTTAGCCGTAGTTAGCCTGATTCTGTTGTTCTGCCTGGACTTGCCAATCGCCGCTCATGGTGGGGCCGCTGCCGTCGCCCAGCAGGTACGCGCTTATCGCGAAGCGCACGAGAAGCAGATTGTCATTGAATTCGTGAGCTTGCTCTCGATTCCGAACCATGCCGGCGATAGGGGTGATATTGAACGCAACGCGCAGGAGATTTCGGCCATGCTGCGGCAGCGGGGAGTGCAGGTGCGATTGCTGCAGGTGCCAGGAGCGTCGCCGGTGGTTTTTGGCGAGTTGCGATCAGCGGGCGCTGCTCGCACCATCGGAATTTACGCGCATTACGACGGCCAACCTGTAGACCCGGCACAGTGGCAGCATCCGGCGTTCAGTCCGGTGCTGCTGGATGCATCGGGGAAGGCTGTGGATTGGCAAGCGCAGGAGCATTTCGATCCGCAAGCGCGCCTCTACGCGCGTTCCACCAGCGACGACAAAGCGCCGATTGAAGCGACCATGGCGGCGCTGGATGCGCTGCGAGCCGCGCACATCGCGCCCTCCGTCAATCTAAAGTTCTTCTTCGAAGGGGAAGAAGAGGCGGGTTCACCGCACCTCGCCGACATCATCGCCAAAAATCCGGAGGCGCTGGCGGCGGATGCCTGGCTGCTGTGCGACGGGCCGGTGCATCAGTCTGGGCGCATGCAGGTGGATTTCGGTTCGCGCGGCGACATTGACCTGGAGATGACGGTCTATGGCCCAGCGCGTCCGCTGCACAGCGGCCATTACGGGAACTGGGCGCCCAATCCCATTGTGCTGCTCACCCACCTGCTGGACAGCATGCGCGATACTGACGGGCACATCCTGATTCCCGGCTTTTACGACGATGTGCGCCCGCTTACCGCCAGCGAGCGCCGCATGCTGGCGGCGACACCCGCCGCCGACGAACAGCTCAAGCAGGAGCTGGCCATAGCCCAGCCGGAAGGCGACGGAGCCAAGCTGGCAGAGCAGATCCTGAAACCCGCCATTAATGTGCATGGCATCCAGGGCGGCCACGTGGGAGAGCAGGCGGCTAACGTGATCAGCACCGAGGCGCGCGCTTCGTTCGACATTCGCCTGGTGCCCGACCAGACGCCGGAGCGGGTGCAGCAGGAGATCGAGCAATACATCCACCGCCAGGGATTCTTCATCGTCCACCAGACGCCGGACCTGGCCACCCGCCGCGCCCATGCGCGAGTAGTGAAGCTGGAATGGGGCTCGGGTTATCCCGCCTTTCGCGCGCCCGTGGACAATCCCATGACGCAGCGGGTGGTTCGCGCTGTCGAGGAGGCCACCGGCGGGCCAGTCATTCAGGTAGTGGGCCTGGGCGGTAGCGTGCCTATGTATTTGTTCGAGGGCAAGGAGCACCGGCCAGTAATCGGCGTGCCTATCGCCAATGCCGATAATAACCAGCACGCCGCCAACGAGAACCTCAAGCTGCAGAATTTGTGGGACGGGATCGAGATTTTCGGGACGCTTTTCGCGCGCCTGGGGCGATGAAGCCAGCAGCGTCTTAGTGCTGGCAAGAGAGCCGACGGCAGGTTCTTTACAATCACCGCACATGCGTCCGCACATCCTTGACAGGCATGCTGCCGGTTGCTGCAATGGAGGCAGCGTGGTGGCTGAGCCACACGCGACCGGGGCATTATGCGTTTTCTGAAACATAAATGGCTGCTCGGGCTGGCTTTGCTGGTGGCCATTGCCGTGATTGTCGGCTTTACTTACAACCGCAGCCCGCAATCCCAATACTTCACCGCCAAGGCGCAGCGCGGCACGATCAATGACGTGGTGCAGGCCACGGGCACCATCAACGCGGTCATTACGGTGCAGGTGGGATCGCAGGTTTCAGGAATGATCTCCAAGCTGTTCGTGGACTTCAATTCGCGCGTGCGCCAGGGGCAGGTGGTGGCGAAGATCGAACCTTCGCTGTTCGAAGGCGCGCTGCTGCAGGCCAAGGCCGACCTGCAGAACGCGCGCGCCAACCTGACAGCCGCCCAGGCGGAACTGGAAAAAGCCAAGGCCACAGCGGTGCAGACTAAGGCCGACTACCAGCGCGCCATCGGACTAGCCAAGGAAGGCGTAATGAGCCCGCAGCAGCTTGACTTGGCGCGGGCCAATGCCGATACGGCCGCCGCCGCTGTGACCGCTGCCGAGGCTACGGTGAAGCAGGCCGCCGCCCAGGTGAATCTTAAAGCCGCCGCCGTGGGTGTGGCGCAGATCAACCTGGACCACACCATCATCCACGCGCCTATTAACGGAATCGTGGTGGCGCGCAATGTGGATGTGGGGCAAACGGTGGCAGCGTCGCTGCAGGCCCCTACCTTGTTCAACATCGCCCAGGACCTGACCAAGATGCAGGTGGATACGCAGACGGACGAGTCGGACGTGGGCAATATCAAGGTGGGACAGGAGGCGAGCTTTACGGTGGATGCTTATCCCAACCAGACGTTTCGCGGACGCGTGGTGCAGATTCGCTTGAATCCCACGGTGGTGCAGAACGTGGTGACGTATGACACGGTAATCGCGTTTGATAATCCGGAGATGAAACTGTTCCCCGGCATGACCGCGTACGTCACCATCCCCGTGGCCACAGCGGAAGACGTGCTGGAAGTGCCGAACACGGCGCTGCGCTTCAAACCGGCGATGAGCGCGGAGCAGATTCGCCAGGCGTATGCGCAGTATGGCATCGCCGAGCCGCATGGCGGCAATTCGCGCGGGACGGGCAATGGCGAGCCGACGAAAACTCCGGGAGTCGGACTGCAGGGTCCACGCACGCCGCGCCGCGACGTGGCCATAGTCTGGAAGCTGCGCGCGGACCGCGGCATTGAACCGGTGATGATTCGCACCGGCATCACCGACCACACGCAGACGGCTGTGGCGGAGGTGCTCAAAGGCGGGCTGCAGCCGGGAGACGATCTGGCCATCGGGCAGGAAGCCGGGGCTCGCGGGCCGAGCGGTCCGGGGATGATGAGGCGCTGAGGTATTGTCGTAGCGCTGTCGTCCCGGCGAGGGCGGGACGCCCTCGCGACAGCCGGCAAGATGCCGGCGCTACGAATTACGGATTGCTGCGGTACAAATCACTTTGTCTAGCGCCACCCAACCCGCATCGCAAGCTGACGCCTCGCGCGCCATGCTCGAATTGATCCGCGTGGAAGATGTGCACAAGTATTACGAACTGGGGGAAACCCGTGTTCATGCCCTGCGCGGGGTAAGCGTGGCCATAGGCGGGGGCGAGTTTGTGGCCATTATGGGAGCGAGCGGCAGCGGAAAATCCACCTTCATGAACCTGCTGGGCTGCCTGGACCGACCGTCGAGCGGCCGCTATCTGCTGGAGGGAACCGACGTTTCGCAGCTCGATAAGAAGGCTCTGGCCGCCATCCGCAATCGCAAGCTGGGTTTCGTATTCCAGGGATTCAACCTGCTGTCACGCACAACTGCCCTGGAGAACGTGGAACTGCCCACGCTCTACGCGCAGGTCAATAAAGAGGAGCGGATGCGGCGGGCGCAGGAGGCGCTGCGTGCGGTTGGCCTGGAAGACCGCATGGACCACTTTCCTTCTCAGCTTTCTGGCGGGCAGCAGCAGAGGGTGGCCATCGCCCGCGCGCTCGTCAACCGACCTTCCATCCTGCTGGCCGACGAGCCGACGGGCAACCTGGACAGCCGGACTTCGGTGGAGATCATGGATGTGTTTCAGCAGCTGAACGACCAGGGGCTTACCATTGTGCTGGTTACACACGAGCTGGACATTTCACGTTTTGCCAAGCGCACGCTACTTTTCCGCGACGGCAAAATCCGCCGCGATGAAGCGGTGGCGGACCGCCCACGAGCCGCTGAGGCGCTGAAGGCGATGCCCAAAGTGGAGGATTGAAGTCGCCATGGATCTGCTCTCCATTTTGCGCATCGCCTGGCGAGCGCTCGCGCGCAACAAGCTGCGCTCCGGGTTGACCATGCTGGGGGTGATTATCGGCGTAGGAGCGGTGATTGCCATGGTGGGTGTGGGGCAGGGGGCCAGCCAGGCGGTGCAGGAGCAGATTGCGGCCATGGGCTCCAACGTGGTGTTTGTGGCCAGCGGCACGGTGAACCGCGGCGGCCTACGGCTGGGTTGGGGGCAGACCAAGAGCCTGCTTTATGACGACATGCGGGCTATTGTGCGGGAGTGCCCGGCAGTACGGTCGGCCGCCCCCGGCGCGACGACCACGGCGCAGATTGTTTTTGGCAACGATAACTGGTTCACCAATGTGCAGGGCACAGAGCCCCAGTACTTCGAAATTCGAGACTGGACATTCGCGGAGGGCGTGCCTTTCACTCAGGTTGATGTGGACGCTGCCGCTAACCTGGCGGTTATCGGCAACACTGTGCGGCAGAACCTTTTCGGCGCGACGGACCCGGTGGGGCAAGTCATCCGCATAAAGGATTTGCCGTTTCGAGTGGTGGGCGTGCTCAACGCAAAGGGTCAGTCGGCGCACATGGGCCAGGACCAGGACGACGTCATCTTTGTGCCCATTACCACCCTGCAGAAGAAATTGACGGGCGATACCTGGCTGCGGTTCATTGTAGTTTCAGCGGTGAGCCGCCAGGCCAGCTACGCCGTTCAGCAGGAAATCACGGCGCTGCTGCGCGACCGGCACCGCATCCGGCCCGGCCAGGATGACGACTTCATGGTGCGCAACCTGGCGGACATCGCACAGCTAGCCGACCAGTCCTCGCGGGTGATGACCCTGCTGCTGGCTTCGATTGCCAGCGTGTCGCTGATCGTGGGCGGCATCGGAATCATGAACATTATGCTGGTCTCGGTGACAGAGCGCACCCGCGAAATTGGCATTCGCATGGCGGTAGGGGCAACCGAGGAGGACGTGCAGCGCCAGTTCCTGATCGAAGCCGTGGTGCTCAGCCTGATGGGAGGCGCCGCCGGAATTTTGTTCGGCGTGGGCGCCTCGCTGCTGATAACACGGCTGCTGGGATGGGCGGTGTTGATTTCGCCCCTGGCCATCGCCGTGGCGGCGCTGTTCTCCGCGGGGGTGGGCATCTTCTTTGGTTTTTATCCCGCGCGCAAGGCGGCCCGGCTGGATCCTATCGAGGCGCTGCGGTTCGAGTAGGCTATGCCGCACGCGGCTTACTGCTGGCTGCTGGAGTTTGTCTCCCCGGCCGGGGCTATCTCTTTCGCCATCTGGTCCTGGTGTTTGACGTCGGAAAGCAGATTCTCGATGTACTGCTTTACGGTGGGGTTGTGGGTGCTCATGGCGGTGTCTTCGTAGCTTCCGTATTGCCGGTCCAGGTCAGCCGCCATGCGGGCCAGAAACATGCGGTCCAGCTGCGGCCCGGAATGCTTCTCCAATTCCTGCTTGGCCTTGCGGTCATGGCGGCTTAAGCGCAGGGGAAGGGCCACGTGAACGCGGTGAGCGACCGATAGAAGTTCCTGCTGGGCCCGGCTGCGTTCCGTCACCAGGGTGCGGGCAAAATTCTTAGCGGCAGCGCTGAATCCCCTTTGCTCCGCCACCTGGCCCAGTTCAATTGCGGCCTGGTTCTCCTCGGCAGCATCACGCAGAAAGCTTTTATCCGAGTGACTGAGGCTGGAGGATTGTTGCTGAGCATCGGGCTCGCTGGTCTGGGCAGTCAGGAATGGCGCATTACCGGGCAGGAGGAGCAAACCGCATATCAGGAGGGAAGGAAGGCAACGCAGGAGCCATTCCGCACAGCAGCTGGGACGAGGGCGCATGATTACTTGAATTATCACAATCCGCGACTGGTTGCCAAGGCGACTTCAAATTCTGTTGCTTTTCTAATGAACCGTGGCAAGGAGAGAATAGCCGACTCGCCCGCATCCAGCTACAATGCCGAGCAGCAGCAGGAGGAAAATTGGCAAACCTGTCGGCAAACGAATACCTTGCCTTGGCTGAGTTTCGCCACCAGCTCGAACGCTTTCTGCAGCGGCGGCGCCGGGCGGCCCGCCAAGCCGGATTGCAGCCAAAGCAATATCAACTCATGCTGGCGGTGAAGGGCATGCCAAAGGGAAGGCGGCCCACGGTGGGCGAAGTTGCCGAGCGGCTGCAGATCCAGAACCACAGCGTAGTAGAACTGGTGGATCGCCTGGAAAAGCGCCGTTACATCGAACGCCAGCGCGACGACCGTGACCGCCGCGTAGTGCGCTTGATCCTAACCCCGGCAGGCGAGGCAGTGTTGCGCAAGCTGGTTACCCACAGTTTAACGGAGCTAAGAACGGAGGCTCCGGCTTTGCTGCGCTCGCTGACTGTTGTTCTGCGAAAAAAATAATTCCCAGGCGCCGGTCAGCGTGGTGAGAGCGCCTTCTCAGCGGCCGCCTTCTCCAGCTCCAGCCTCTTTTTCTTATCCAAATAGAAGAGCATGAACAGAACGCCGCCCAGGATCAGCAGGGTAGAGGCGCCGGCGATCTGGAGCACCCTGCCCATAATGGCGGTGTAGCGCCCGGAATTAGGGTCGTAGTGGGAGCAAAAGAGCAGCACCTCATCTGTGAGCGAACCGATTTTTTCCCGCGACGACTGCACCAGGGCCAGGCGCAAATCCTGCGCCGGATAATCGATGCCATAGAAATACTGGGCCACTTTGCCGCTGGGGGTGAGAACCACGATGCCGGTAGCGTGCGCATACTGCTGGGTCTGCGGATCCCATGCGTAGTGGAACCCAACCGCCTGAGTCAGCGCGGTAATTTCAGCTTGCTGGCCGGTCAGGAAGTGCCAGCTTTCGGCGGCCTGGCGCTGGCCGTAACTGGCGACGTAAGTCTGCTTGCTGGCCGCCGCCAAAGCGGGTGTTTCCCGCGGATCGAAACTAACGGTCAGCACGTTAAATTGCTGGCCGATGCGGAAGGGAAGCTGGCGAAAAGCGTGAGTGGCTCCGGCCAGCACCTGGCTGCACAGCATGGGACAGCGATAGTAAGCCAGGATCAGCACCACCGGCTTGCCCCCAAAATATTCGCCCAGACGCACCGCCTTCCCGCTTTCGTCGCGAAAAGTCAAATTGAGTGGAACCTGGTTGTCCAGTTTCTGTTCGTAGCGGACGTTCTTCAGGATGGGAGGAAGCTGGCCGGAAGGCGTTCCTGCCGAGGCCGCATCAGGCATTCCTTGACTGACGGCGGGCAGGGAAGCGCCAGCGACGGCGACGGTGATGATGAAAAGGGAAGAATAAAATCGAAATAAGTGCCTCGAAAGCACCATGACTCCTGGGCCGTACGCACGGCGGAAGAAAATAGTATAGCCCCGCCGATCCGTAGCGCGGGAAGAGCAGGTTGCAACAAAAGAAAAACCCGGAGCGCAAGCCCCGGGTTCTTCGCCCTGCCCCCTGAAATTCAGTTGCCGGTTGCGGAAGGCAGCGCACCGTACACCACGGCGACTTGGGGACTCACCCCTGCCTTCGCCAGCTGCCGCTCACGGGGATGAACTGACAGCGTGCGGACGCAATCATCGGCGCCCGTCCAGATCTCCGCCAGGAAGTACTCGTCGCCATAGCGGTGGAATACGAGCTTCGGAGTGCCGACATTATTCCGCCAATCGGTGGTCTTCGGTGTCATCAGCTCGACGCCGCGCCTGCCGCTTGACAGCAGCATGACTTGACCAAGACCGGACCGGGCAATATTGTACTCACCAGCCGGAAGCACCCCATATCCGGCGCTGAAGCTGAAGGGTACATCGGCCTTGATCATGATCTGCGCATGGCTGGGTGTGGCCGCCACGGTCACGAAAGCAACACATGCCACCAGAGCGATAATCGCGTAGTTTTTCATTTTGGTTCTCCTCTCGGGAACTCTCTTGGCCGCCTCGCGACCACCCACAGAGAGTGCATCTGAGGGGCCACAGAGTTGAGCCGCAGGTGAATTTTCGGCAAGCGCGAGAACTACTTTGCAGTCAACGAGATTTACTCAGGCTCGCGGCAGAGGAGCACCGCCGCCGCGTCTCTCGATCGGGCGATAGCTATCCGATCGGATAGCGCGTCTATCCGATCCGATAGCGAGGAAGGACGGATTCCTGCAGCCCGGAATTGAAACACAATGCTGCCGCGCCGCGCGGTTCTGGAGCTATGCTAGGCAACAGAGAGGGGAGGGAATATGTCCCCGGCCCTGATTGCGATTGCCGGTCCCCTGAATGGGACAACCGTGGAATTAGAGTCGCCTGAGGTAACCATTGGGCGCGAAGCCGGCAACCTGGTTTGCGTGCAAAGCGCCTGGGTGTCTCGACGCCATTGCGCGCTTCGTCGCGAGGGCGGCAGCGTGGTGGTGCAGGACCTGGAGAGCCGCAACGGCACGTTCGTCAATGGAATTCCCGTTACACAGCAGCAATTGAAGGACGGCGACCTGCTGACAGTAGGCGACTGTTCTTTTCGTTTTGTGTGTCAGGCTGAGCCGCCGGCTGCACAATCAGCAGCGGTGGAATTGGAGGAAACCACTACGGTGCTGCTGGCCCCGCTGTGGCTGCCTGCGGCTGAGACCCCCTACTCGGAGGCCAAAGCTGCGCTGGGTTCCGAAACTGGCGCACGAACGCTGCGCGACCTGAGCGCCCTGCTCACCATGGCCAGCAAGACTGCTTCGGTAGAGGACTCCGAATCGCTGTATTGGCAGCTGCTGGGCATGATCTTTGAGGTGATTCCCGCGGAACGCGGCGCGATCCTGCTCACTGGGAACGCGGAAGAACTCTTGCCCGCATTCGCCTGGGACCGTGCCTCGGGCCCTGACCGTCCGGTGCGAGTGAGCCGTACGGTGGTGCGCCAGGTACTGGAGCGAAGGTCAGCGGTGATGGTCAACGATGTGGCGGGGAATGTTGAACTGCGAGATGCCCAGAGCTTACGGTTGGAGGGCGTGCGCTCGCTGCTTTGTGCACCGTTGCTGGCCGGCGAGCGCGTCCTGGGCGCTATTTATCTGGACTGCAGCCAGGGCGGAGCGTGCTTTGACGAGCAGCACCTGCAGATGCTGACCGCGGTTGCCGGCCTGGCAGCGCTGGCTTCGCAGCGGGTGTGGCGCATCGAGTCGCTCAAGAGTGAGAACCAGCGCCTGCGAGCGGACCTGAAACTGGACCATAGCCTGGTGGGAGAAAGTGCCGCCCTGCGGCGGGCGTTGGAGCGCATTGCCAAAATCGCCCCTTCCGATTCCACCGTGCTTTTGTGCGGCGAAAGCGGAACCGGCAAGGAACTGGCGGCACGCGCGCTGCACACTTCCAGCCCTCGAGCCCAGAATGCGTTCGTGGCCATCAACTGCGCCGCCATTCCCGAAACTCTGCTGGAAAGCGAGTTGTTCGGCTACGAGAAAGGCGCGTTCACCGGCGCCGTCGGACAAAAGAAGGGCCAATTCGAGGTGGCCAATGGCGGCTCCATTTTCCTCGACGAAATCGGGGAACTGGCGCCGGCACTGCAGGCCAAACTACTGCGCGTGCTGCAGCAGCGGGAGTTCGTGCGACTGGGCGGGACCCAGCCCATCAAGGTTGACGTTCGATTGATCGCGGCCACCAACCAGGACTTGCGCGCCGCCGCGGATGCAGGCCGTTTCCGCAAAGACCTGTTCTTCCGCCTTAACGTGGTGGCCATCACCATGCCGTCCTTGCGCGAGCGCGGGCAGGACACTCCCCTGCTGGCGAACTACTTTCTTTCCCGTTACAGCCAGCGGTGCAAGCGGCGCGTAAGGGGAATCTCGCCGCAAGCGATGGAGTGCCTCCAGCGCTATGACTGGCCGGGCAATGTGCGGGAACTGGAAAATGCGATTGAGCACGCCGTGCTGCTGGGCGCAGATGACGTGGTCATGCCCGAAGACTTGCCGGAAGTGATTGCCGAAGGCCAGGCCGCGGATTCGGGGCAGGGGAGCGGCTATCACGCCGCCATCAGCGAACTGAAGAAAAAGCTCATTATGCAAGCCTTCCAGCAGGCGGGACGGAGTTACACCGAAGCTGCGCGCCTGCTGGGAGTGCACCCCAATTACCTCCACCGGCTGATCCGCAATCTCAATTTGAAGGCTTCCCTGCGCGCCACGGGGGAGAGATCCGCCGATTAGCGGCTCCCACCCACGGATTTGGAATTCCTTTACCGCGGATGAACGCAGATGTGGACGGATTTTCGTCTTCTTCCATCTCATTTAGAATGACTGAGCAGGCTCGCTGAACGGGCTTGCACGACAATTCGACGCCGGCTTGTCCACAGACCACTGGGCACGCCGATGCCGCGGAGAGATGGGTGAGTGGTTGAAACCGCACGCCTCGAAAGCGTGTATACGGGGAACCGTATCGGGGGTTCGAATCCCTCTCTCTCCGCCACTTCTCCGTGGTTCTGTTACTTACTTACTCTGATTAGCACGGAATATTACGTAGCTGCGGATGACGGCGGCATCGTCTTTTGTCAGCTCGCGGGCGAAGGAGACCATACCCTGCGACTGCAGCATGCCCCCGCGCACAATATAGAACCACTGTTCGTTGGCGAGCGTGCTGGAGTAGCGCAGATCGGGCACCAAGCCGCCGCTAACGGCCACGTCGCCATGGCAAGCAGAGCAGTACCTCTGAAACAGGTGTTCTCCTTTATGAATGGTAGCGGCGGTGGCGGTTGAGGGAGGCGGATTCAGTCTGGGCGGCTCCATCTCCGGCAGCGGCGGCAGCTCGGCTTTTCCATCCAGTTTGAACACCAGCATGCGGCTAACGTTACGCACGCGCCCGGACTTGAACGAAACCTCGCCTGTCGCTAAGGGAAACACGCCGCCCCAGCCCGCCAGCACAGCAACGTACTGCTCGCCATTGACTTCGTAGGTGATCGGCCCGGCCATGACGCCGGTTTGCGCTGGGAACGACCATAGCTTCTGGCCATTGTCCGCGCGATAACCTTCGAAATTGCCCCCCGCCGTGCCTTCAAAAACCAGGTTGCCCGCCGTGGAAAGTACGCCGCCGTTCCAGGGGCCGGGCCGCTCGACGGCCCAGGCTTGTTTTTGGCGCGCCGGGTCCCAGGCCAGCAGCTTGCCTTTGACCCTGGCGAGAATGGCCTGTTTGATTTTCGGATCCTGAGGCATACCGGCGGCGACCATATCCAGACCGAAATTCTTGGCCAGTTGGCTCATGGCAAAATGTTCCGGCGATTTGTATTCGAACCCGCTCTCGTTCACGGGAATGTAAACCAGCCCGGTTAGAGGGTTGTAGGAGATGGGCTGCCAGTTGTGCGCGCCCAGCGGCCCCGGCACGACGGGCGGGGGCTGAGCGCCGGGATAGCGGGCAGTAGCAGTCTCCAACGGGCGGCCGCTCTTCATATCCACGCCGGTGGCCCAGTGAATGTAGGTAAAGGGTTGGGCCGAAATCAGGGCGCCGCTGGCTCGGTCCAAAACATAAAAGATCCCATTCTTGGCTGCCTGCATGAGCACCTTGCGCGGTTGGCCATTTATTGAGATCTGAGCCAGAACCATTTGCTGGCAAGCGTCGTAGTCCCACACATCGCCGGGAGTTTCCTGGTAGTGCCACACGTAGCGGCCGGTCTCCGGCTTGAGCGCGACAATGGAGGCAAGAAAAAGATTGTCGCCTCCACCCGGGCTGCGGATGCGGCGGTTCCAGGGCACACCATTGGCCACGCCGATGTAAAGTAGGTCAAGTTCCGAATCGTAAACAATGGAGTCCCAGACCGTGCCACCGCCGCCATATTTCCACCACTCGCCGGTCCAGGTCTTGGCGGCCTTGGCTAGAATGCGCTGCTCGAAGGGCTTGGCGGGATTGCCGGGAACAGTGTAAAAGCGCCAGACCAGGTTGCCGGTCTCAGCGTCATAGGCGGAGACGTAGCCTCGGGCGTCCGTTTCGGCGCCGCCATTCCCGATGATGACTCTGCCCTGAACCACTCGCGGCGCGCCGGTGATGGTGTAGCGGCGGGCGGGATCAATGGTCAACTTCTGCCACACGGGCTTGCCGGTGGCCGCATCGAGCGCGGCCAGGCGGCCGTCCAGCGTGCCGACAAAAACTTTGTCCTGCCACACGGCCACGCCACGGTTCACCACATCGCAGCAGGCATTCACTGCCCACTGCGGCGGCACTTTGGGATCGTAAGACCAGAGCAGCTTGCCGTTGGCGGCGTCGAGGGCTACTACCTTGCTCCAGGCGGTGCTGAAGTACATGACGCCATCTACCACCAGGGGCGTGGCTTCCTGGCCGCGTCGGGTGTCCAGGTCGAAATACCAGGCGAGGCCGAGGCGGCCGACGTTTTGATCGTTGATCTGCTTCAGGGGGCTGAAGCGCTGCTCATTGTAGGTGCGGCCGTAGGTGAGCCAGTTCTGCGGTTCCGCATCCGTGTTCAGGAGGCGTGAGGCGTTGACCTGCGCTGCGCCCTTGGGCTTCGCAGGTACCGCTGGCTTAGCGGCCAGCGAGCACCACAGGCATGCTGAAATTGCCAGCACCGGCCACCATCGTCCCCAAGTCCGCAGATGTGTGCTGTGCCGCATTACGATGTTTTTGTGCTACCATCCCCGACTCGAAAGCGGAGGAGGAAATGTCGAGCGCAGCCATCAGCAGCAGCCTTATGAATGTCTACAAGGAATACGGGCGGCCGGATGTACACATCGGGGCCAGCGAGGAAGAATCGCCCTACGTTCCCTTTGTGGAAAATGTCTTCATTCGCCATCTCGCCTTCGATGTGCGGCAGAACTCCTTCGCCAATATCCTGTGGGTGAAGAAGGGCGGGATCCTGGGCCGCCACCGCCACCGCGGCCCGGTGTTCGCCTGCACGCTGGAAGGGAGCTGGCGCTACATGGAATACGACTGGGTGGCGCAGCCCGGCAGCTACGTCCAGGAGAGCCCGGGAGTAATCCACACGCTTGTTTCCGACCACGGTATGAAGACCTTTTTCTGGCTGAACGGCTCGCTCGAGTTTTACGACGACAAAGATAATCTGCTCGACACTCTGGATGTCTTCTGGATGATGGACCACTACCTCAGCTACTGCCGCGAGCACGGGCTCAAAATCAACCAGAAGCTGTTTGTCTAGCGCTACACCGCGACGGCGTGCCGGACCAGCATGGAGCGGACGGCGTTCACGATTTTCTCCTCGCTGGGCAAGACGTGTTTTTCCAGCGGCTCGCTGTAGGGAATCGAGGTGTCGAGCGCCGTAACCATGCGCACCGGCGCCTTGAGGTGCTCGAAACCTCGCTCCGCCACTTCCCCGGCTATGATGGCGGCGGCGGAAGCGTGGCGCGGGGCCTGGTCCACCAGCACCAGCCGCCCCGTTTTCTTCAGGGACTTAAGGATAGTTTCCACATCGAGCGGTGCCAGAGTACGGGGATCAATCACCTCGGCGCTTATTCCCTCCTGCGCCAGGCGCTCCGCGGCGGCCAGAGACAACTTCACCATCCAGCCGGTAGCAACAATGGTCACATCGCCGCCTATGCGTTTCACATCCGCAACGCCGAAAGGGACCACGTGGTCGCCATCCGGAACCTCGCCTTTGTCCAGGGTCAACAGATAATGGTGGAGATAGACCACGGGATTGTTGTCGCGGACGGCGGCCGTCATAAGCCCCTTGGCGTCGGCGGCGGTGGAAGGAATGGCGACTTTCAGCCCGGCGATGCCCATCATGGTGTGGTAAATGCAGTTGGAGTGCTGGCCCGCCCAGCCGGCCGCAAAGCCGTAGCCAGCCTTGAGCACCAGCGGCACAGTAACCTGGCCGCCTGACATGTAGCGCAGGCGGGGGGCCTCGTTGAGCACCTGGCCCATGGCCACCAGCATGAACTCGCTCATGTAAAGCTCCACCACCGGCCGCAGGCCGGCCAGCGCGGCGCCCACAGCCATGCCGATCTCCGCTGTTTCAGAAATGGGAGTGATGCGCACCCGGCTCTTGCCGAACTTGCGCACCATGGGATCGCGTTCCGTCATGCCGAGGTTCTGGCCATAGAAAATGACGTTGGGGTCGCGCTCCATCTCTTCCATGATGGCGGCCTGCATGGCTTCCGCGTACATCATCTCCCGTGGCATAGATTCTCCTCAGGCGTAAACGTAATTGACCGCCTCTTCCGGGGCGGGGAATGGGCTGGCCAGAGCAAACTGCACCGCATCTTCAATTTCTTTCCGGGCGGCTTCTTCGATGCGCCCGGCGTCCTCTTCTGCGAGCACTCCCTCACGGAGCAGACGCGCGCGGAAACGCGGGATAGGATCGTTGGCCTTGGCCTTTTCGTATTCAGCCCGATTGCTGTAGACCTCAATCGCTTCGTGCTCAGGAAACTGCGTGGGCACCGGCGGCACGGTGATGGCGTTGCCATGGGCGCTAAGTCGGTAGAACTTCGATTCAATCAACGTGGGACCTTGGCCCGCGCGCGCCCGCTCCACCGCGATTTTGACTACCTTATGAACAGCGAGGGGGTCGGTGCCGTCCACAGTCACGCCCGGAATACTGAAGCCCTCCGCTTTTTTCGAGAGCGGATCACCGGCCACATAATTCGCGTCTTCCAGGCTGATGTGGGTGTAGGCCTGGTACTCGTTATTTTCCAGAATGTAAACAACCGGCAGCTTCCACACGGCAGCGATGTTGAGCGACTCGTAAAACGCGCCCTGCTTGCTGGCGCCATCGCCAAAAAACGAAAATGCCACCTGCCCTGTCTGTTTGACCTGCGCCGCCAGCGCCAGTCCCGTGGCCTGCGCAATCCCCTGGGCAATGATGCCGGAAGTTCCCGGGAAATGGTGAGCGGGATCAGCCAGGTGCATGGAGCCGCCAAAACCTTTGCACAGGCCATCTCGGCGGCCATAGATTTCGGCCATGATCTTGCGGGTTGGCGTGCCCAGCACGATGGGATAGCCGTGGCAACGATAGCTGGGCATAACGGGATCATCGTTCCCCCGTGCCGCCAGCGCGCCCACGATACTGGCTTCGGCGCCATCGGCCAAGTGGGTGTGGCCGCGAATCACGCCGGGATTCTCTGAGAAGGTGTTCTTTACCCGCTCCTCAAATTCGCGGATGCGCACCATCTGGGTGTACATCCAAACCAGGCGCTCACTGGACAGATCGGTATTCAGGGACATGGGCACAATCTCCGTTCAGGACTGCGCAGCCGTCGCATCCGGCTGTCCGATATGGCACAGAACCTCGCCTACGGGGACCTCAGCCGCTTCCGGGGAGACGATGCGCAGCAGCACTCCCTCGGCGGGCGAATCCAGTTCGTAGCTTACCTTTTCAGTTTCCAGTTCCACCAGCGGCTCGCGTAATTGCACGAATTCGCCTTCGCGCTTAAGCCAGCGCACCACGTTGACCTTGGTGGTGTTCATGCCGCCGGATTTGGGAACTCGTACCTGGGTGGCGATGGCGCTGTTCCTCCCAACGCGCGTGCTTGTGCAGGCAGCGGCGCGAAGCGTGGCAGTATTTATCCATTTGCGGCGCCTGTCAACCAGGCAGACGCTGCGAACTGGCTGAGGGCCGCAACCCAGGCCAGGAGCGACCTGCCCAGCTTGGACAATCCCACAAATGCCACTACAATACCGACTCTGTTGAGTGTCTGTAGGGAACTAAGGAGCAAGATGCCAGCCCAATATCGAGCCGACCACGTAGGCAGCTTTCTGCGTCCCTCCGAATTGCTGGAAGCGCGCGGTGACGCAGCGGGAAATCCCGAGCGGTTGCGCGAACTGGAGGACCGCCACATTACACGGGTCTTGAACAAGCAAAAGGAGCTGGGATTTGAAATTTTTACTGACGGCGAGATGCGGCGGCGCAATTTCATGAGTGACTTTACCGACGCAGTCGAGGGTTTCGATCTGGCGGACGCTGTGTCGCGCTCCTGGGCGGGCCAGGCCCAGGCGCCGGTGAGCAGCGTGACTGGTATTGTCAGCTCCAAGTTGCGCGCGGTTCGCCCGCTGACCGGGCACGAGCTCGCCTTCCTGAAGCAGCACTGCCCTGGCGCCATCAAGATGACGCTGCCCAGCGCTACCCAGTTTCCCGCCATTTCCTTCAAGCGCGGCATCACCGACGCGGTTTACCCCGACCACTCCGCCCTGCTCTGGGACATCGTGGAAATCATGAAGACGGAGCTGGCGCGGCTGGCGCGCGAGGGGGTGAACTATATCCAGATTGACGCGCCTCGCTACAGCTACTTCATGGACCCCAAGTGGCGGGAGTGGATTCGCACCGAGATGAAAGTTGAGCCCGATGCGCTGCTCGACGAATCCATCCGCGCCGACAACGCCTCCCTGGCGGCGGCACGGAAGCCGGGAGTGACGCTGGCCATGCACCTCTGCCGCGGCAACAACCGCAGCCACTGGTATGCCGAAGGCGGCTACGATGCTATCGCCGAAAAGCTCTTCACCAGCATCGCGGTGGACCGTTTTCTGCTGGAGTATGATGACCCGCGTTCCGGCACATTCGAGCCCTTGCGCTTTATCCCCAGGGCAAAGGTTGTCGTCCTCGGCCTGGTAAGCTCGAAGCGGCCGCAGTTGGAGGATTCCGACCAGCTGGCGCGGCGTATAGATGAAGCTTCCCGCTTTGTTCCGCTGGATAACCTGGCGCTGAGCCCGCAATGCGGGTTCGCTTCCACCGCCGAGGGTAACCTCCTTACGGAAGACGATCAATGGGCCAAGCTGCGCCTGGTGGCGGACACCGCCCGCCGGGTATGGCAGGTGAGCAGCGCGGCGTAAGACGAGCATTCGGCACTCAGCACTCAGCATTCAGCCCGTCAACTCAGGATGCAACTCGCATGCTGAATGCCGAGTGTTATTTCTTGGCTCGCGCCGCGTCCATTTCCGCGAACACCTGCTCGGCGCTGTGGAAGGCGCTGTTGGCGGCCGGGATACCGCAATAAATTGCGCATTGCAGCAGCACTTCCTGGATCTGCTCCCGCGTCACGCCGTTGTTGAAGGCGGAGCGGATGTGCATGCGCAGCTCATCGGTGCGGTTCAACGCCACCAGCAAAGCCACTGTGAGCAGGCTACGGGTGTGGCGGGGCAGCCCCTGCCGGGTCCAGATTTCCCCCCAGGCATAGCGGGTGAGTAAATCCTGAAAAGGCGCATTGAAGTCGTTCCGATTGTGCAATGCGCGGTTTACGTGGGCGTCGCCGTGCACGGCCCGCCGCACCGAGAGTCCCTGCTGATAGCGTTCGCGTTCGTCCATTCACTCCTCCTCAGGCGCTCAGGAATTTAGCAATGGCGGCATTGAATTCGGCAGCCGCCTCGATATTGGAAAGGTGCGCCCCCGGCAGCTCCACATACTGCGATCCCGGAATATGGTCGCGCAATTCCTGCCCCAGCGTCGGCGGAGTCGCGTTGTCCTTGCTTCCGGCAATAATAAGTGTTGGCACACGAATGCCGCTAATGCGGTCGCGCAAGTCCGCGTCGCGCAACGCCGAACAGCAGCCGATATAGCCGTCTGTAGGAACTTCACTGAGCACATTCTGCGCTGTGGCAACCGCTTGCGGCGAGCGGGCGCGGAACTCGGGAGAGAAGAAGCGTTCCACCGCCACTGGCGCGATCGCCTTTGTTCCGCCTTTACGCACGCTCTCAATGCGCGCGTTCCACATTTCCAGGCTGCCGATGTGAGCACCGGTATTGCACAGCACCAGTTTGTGCAGGCGCTGCGGGGCGTAAATTCCCAACCACATGCCGGTGAGCCCGCCGATGGAGAGTCCGCAAAAATTGATGCGATCAAGGCGCAGGCCGTCCAGCAGACCAAGCACATCCTGGCCCAGTTGCTCGATTTTGTAAGGCGGAGGCGGCACGGAAGAGGCCCCGTGGCCACGCTTGTCGTAACGCAAGATACGGAACTGCTTTTCCAGGGCAGCGCGTTGTCCTTCCCACATTTGAAGATTAGTGCCCAGCGAGTTGGAGAAGAGCAGGACGGGAGCGCCCGCCGGTCCGCTCAGCTCATAATGCAACCGCACTTCGTCAAGAACAAGAAAAAGCATCAGCTGCTCGCTTTCCTCGAGTTCGGCGCGCGCAGGGCGGAATGTGCCTGCAGCACTCGGTCAATTAATTCACCGGCTACGCCGAGATAACCCGCGGGGTCAAACAGACGCTGCAATTCTTTCTTGTCCAGGTGCTGTTTGACTTTCGGCTCTTCAGCCAGCACATCGCGCAGGTGTTGTTTTTGTTCCTGAGCGCGCTTGCACGCTGCTTCCACCAGTTCGTGAGCCTCCAGGCGGCCCATCTGCTCGGCCAGCACCATCTGCACTGCCTCGGCGAAGATCAGGCCGCGCGTGACCTCCAAGTTGGCACGCATCCGTTCGGTGTCAACGTCCAGACGCTCCACCGTGTCCGCCAGGTGATGAAGGGCTCCGGCGGTCAGGCTGATGATCTCCGGCAGGGTTTCCCACTCTGCGTGCCAGCCGCCCAGGCCGCGCTCCTCTTCCTGGACCATGGCGGACAGCATGGTTGAAACCAGAGCTGGTACGCGAGTGGCCGCGGCGAGCACCACAGCTGCGGTCACCGGGTTGCGCTTATGCGGCATGGTGGAAGATCCACCCCGGCTGGGCGCTTTCGGTTCAAACACCTCTGCGACTTCCGTCTGTGCCTGGAGCGAAAGATCGCGAGCGATTTTGCCGAGCATCCCGGCGCACAGGCCGAGAGTGGTGGCGATTTCAGCCATGCGGTCGCGGTGGGAATGCCAGGGGACCACGGGAACCTCGAGCTTCAGTTCTTCTCCCAGCGCCTTGGCGACCATCATGCCTTTGTCACCCAGCGCGGCCAGCGTGCCCACGGCGCCCCCGAATTGCAGCGCCGGGGCGCGGCTTCGCGCTTCCTCGAGCCGCACGCGATGACGATCCACCGCATCCAGCCATCCGGCGACGCGCAGTCCCAGGGTTGTGGGCATCGCCTGCTGCATCCAGGTACGAGCCGGCAGAGTAGTGTGGCGGTGTTGTTGCGCCAATTGCGCCAGAATTTCGGAGAAGCGGTTCAGTTCCCTCGCTATCAATTCGAGCGCGCGCCGGGCCTGCAGCACAAAGCCAGTGTCAATTGCGTCCTGGCTGGTAGCGCCCCAGTGCGCAAAGCGCGCCGCCCCCTTATCTTCGGCGGCAACCAGCGCCGTGAGCTGCTTCACCAGGGGAATGGCGAGATTCCCGGCCTGTGCGGCGGCCTGGGCGAGCGCGTCAAAATCGAACAGTTCGGCGCGGCACTTGGCGCTGATGGGCGCTGCGGCGGACGCTGGGATCACTCCCACGCCGGCCTCGGCGCGCGCCAGGGCCGCTTCGAACTCGAGGATGGATTGGATCCGCCCGCGGTCGGAAAAAATATCTTCTACCGCTTGCCAGCGGAACAGCGGGTCAAGCAGGCTCATGCCGCAGTGTACTCAGTCTCAGCAGTCGAAGAAAACAGTTTCCTGCGGACCTTGCAGGTGAACGTTCCAGGCAAGCGCGCCTTTGCGGCCGGCGACCGCGTGGGCAATCAGGGTGGCGCGCCGCTCCGGAGGCACAAGGCCAAGCGCGAAATCGTCAGCATTAGCGGGCTCACAGGGAAAGTAAATGCGCGTCACCAGCCGGCGCAGCAGCCCGCGCGCAAAGACGCTGACCACCAGGTGTGGCGCCTGTAGCTTGCCTTCGGGCCCAGGCGCCTGGCCGGGCTTGATGGTGATGAAACGAAAACAGCCGTTGGCGTCAGTGGGGATGCGGCCGAAGCCACAGAAATCCCGTTCCACCGGCTTGTCTTGCTGGTCATCAGGATGTGCGTATTTGCCATGCGCGTTGGCCTGCCAGATCTCCAGGATGGCGTCGGGCACGGGCTTGCCATCGCCATCCAACACGCGGCCCTCGATGCTCACGCGTTCGCCGGAAACGCCGGGAGCGGCCAGATCGTCGCGGTTGAGCCGCGTGAGGCCAATAGAGAAAAACGGCCCCACGGTTTGCCATGCGGTCGCCTGCAGGCTCATTTCAGAGTTTCCCACGGCGTAGCCTCGCGCCCAGCCAGGGTGATGTCGAACTTGTAGCCCAGCGATTGTTCCGGAATCGTAGTTTCCCAGTCGAACACGGAGATCAGCCGCTGGCGCGCCTTTTCGTCGGCCGTGCCATTGAAGATGGGATCGTAGGCCAGCAGGGGATCGCCGGGAAAATACATCTGCGTAACCAAGCGCGTGGCGAATGCCGGACCGAACACTGAAAAGTGAATATGCGCCGGACGCCAGGCGTTGTAGTGGTTGCGCCAGGGGTATTCGCCGGGACGAATAGTCAGAAAGCGATAGCGGCCGTCTCCGTCGGTGAAGGTGTGGCCGCAGCCGGTGAAATTTGGGTCCAGCGGCGCGTTGTGCTGATCGTTCGCATGCAGGTAGCGTCCGGCGGCATTGGCCTGCCATATTTCGATCACAGTGTGCGGCACCGGCCGCCCATTCTCATCCAGCACCCGCCCGCTTACCGCAATTCGTTCGCCCAGCGGTTCACCACGATGCTGGCGAGTGAGGTCGCAGGCCTTCGGATCCACAGCCTCCGGCGAAAATACCGGCCCCGTAACCTCAGAAAGCGTGTGCGGCAGATAGATGAGCGGCTGCAGGGGCGCTCGCTTCAGCGAAGAAACATATGGTGGATGCAGATGCGGCGGCTGCGTCCCGGGAAAGGGGCGGCGGTACGGCGCCACGCTGCCGGTCTTCTCCTTCATGCCGGACCTTGCTTGCTGCGAAGCCGCCTTTCCCCGGGCCATGTCGCACGGAATCTATGCGGGGAAGAAACGCCTTGTCAAGCCGATTATCGAAAGCATGTGCGTATATCGCCCCCGTCGTGTAGTATGGCGCGGCTCATCCGGGGGTGACCATGGGGCGAGTGGGCGCTCTCAATTCTTCCAAGTGGCAGAACCAAACCTCGGCGGCGGAGGCGCCGCTCGGTTTGTCGGCGCGCAAGCCGGCGGAGGAAATTGCCGCCCTGGGCGGCGACCCCAACTTCATGACCTCGCTGGCCCGTGGACTGGCGGTGATCCAGGCATTTTCCGAGCCCAGGCAACTTCTCACCATCTCCCACCTGAGTTCTAAAACCGGATTGTCGCGGGCAGCCGTACGCCGCTGCCTGTACCCCCTGACCAAGCTGGGCCTGACCGGCTGCGACGATGCGTTTCATTTCTTCCTGCGGCCGCGTGTGCTGGCTCTGGGCTACTCCTACATCTCTTCGACTCCGCTGGCCGCGGCGGCCCTACCGGTTCTGGAACATGTGAGCCGCCTGGTGCACGAATCCTGCTCCCTGGCCGCGCTCGACCGTTTCGACATCGTTTACATCGCCCGCTTCAACGTGACCCGCATCATGTCGGTGGACCTGGGCGTAGGCAGCCGGCTGCCCGCGTTCTGCACCTCTATGGGGCGGGTGATCCTGGCTAACCTGCCCGACTCGGAATTGGACGCTTATCTTGCGGGCGTGCAGCTTACCCGATTTACCGACCGCACCGTCGTGGACACCAATAAGCTGCGGGAGATCCTGCGCCTGGTGCGCCGCGCCGGATATGCCATCGTGGATCAGGAATTGGAACTCGGGTTGAGCTCCCTGGCCGTGCCCGTGCGCGCTCCCGCCGGCAATGTGGCCGCGGCGGTCAATATCGGCACCCAGGCGCAGCGCGTTTCTGTGTCGGAGATGCAGCGCCGCTTTCTCCCTCATCTGTGCGCGGCGGCCCAGGAACTTGGCATGCTGCTGCACTGACAACTGCCTACTGAATAACATGGAACAACCCCGCCGCTACGAGAACTTGTTGATCGCCATCCTGTTCCTCGCCTGGGGAACCGTGTTCCTCGACCGCATGTCGGAACTCTATCTGGCGCCCTACATCGTTCCCGAGTTCCATCTCAGCGACGAGCAAGTGGGCCTGCTGGCCTCGGCGCTGGCCATCACCTGGGCCATTTCCACGCTGCTGTTTGGCGCTCTCTCCGACCGGCTGGGGCGGCGGAAAATCCTGCTGCCGGCGGTGTTTGCTTTTTCGCTTCTGTCCTGGCTTTCCGGGCTGGCGCGCTCGTTTAACGAATTGCTGCTGTTGCGCGCCTTGATGGGCGTTGCTGAGGGCCCGACGTGGTCCATCATGACCGCGCTCATCGAAGAGTCATCTCCTCCGGAACGCCGCGGCCGCAATGTCGGTATCGTGGTAAGCGCCGCCGCTCTTGTGGGGTTGGCTGTGGCCCCTGTCCTGGCCACCCAGGTGGCCTCCCGCTGGGGCTGGCGCTGGGCCTTCGTTGTGGCCGGCGTGCCCGGTGTAATCATTGGGGTGCTCATCTGGAGATTCGTAAAGGAGCCGCCGCCCAAAGCTGCTCTGGACGCGCATCATGTGCGCCCTGGATTCAGGGATTACTTTTCCGTGTTGCGCTATCGCAACATGTGGCTGTGCTGCCTGGGCTCGGCGGGCTTTATTTCCTGGCTGTTCCTGATGAATGTTTTTGCTCCTCTGTACATCACCCAAACGGCGCACCAGGCGGCCACCACGGCGGGATTTCTTCTGGGAGCGGGCGGCCTGGGCAGTTTTTTCCTCGGCTTGCTGCTGCCGGGTATATCCGACCGCCTTGGCCGCAAGCCGATCCTGCTGCTGATGGCCCTGATGTGCACGGTGGTGCCTCTTGCTTTGCTGCTCCCCGCTCTTTACACGGTTCCCTGGATCCTGGCCGCGATTTTGTTTTTCACCAACGCCGGCCAGGGCGTCGCCTCGCTGATCATGGTCCTGGTGCCCACGGAAAGCGTGCCGCCGCAATTTGCCGCCACCTCCATTGGCCTGGCCACGCTGGTGGGGGAGATCTTCGGCGCCACCGCCGCTCCGACTATCGGGGGAGCGCTGGCGGAGCGTCACGGGCTGGCCACACCCCTGTGGATGTCCGCCTTGGGCAGCGCGGCCATTTTCGTCGTGGCGCTTTTTTTACGCGAGACGGTACATCGCCGCCCAGACACCCTGAAGGCGCAGACGGCAGGGGTGCGTTGAATTTTTCAGCAGTGTGCGGGCACTGCGCGCCAGGAAACGCCGCCCAGATTTCGTTTCGCGGGAAAAGCTGAAAGGTGAGCCGATATTCGCACAACCAGTCGATTAAAGGCTTGACAACCATACCACCCGAGCGGTACACCTGCTCACCGCTTTTCCTTTGTGCGTGGGGTCTCCCAGCATATCGATTCTGCAAGCCCAAAAAGGGGTGATCTTATGAGGGGACGTACCGCTCTTCTGGCTGCTCTCGCCTTGGGTCTCTTTGCCATTTTTGTCAGCCCCCTGTTCGCGCAGGTGGGCGCTAACGTCGCCCTGCTGAACGGAACGGTGCGCGACCCAAGCGGAGACGTGGTGGTGGGTGCCGCCATCGCGGTGCGCGACGTGGATACCAACCGGATGTACCGCGCCACTACCAATACCTCGGGTTTTTACGCGGTGCCCAGCCTGCCGCCCGGTCGCTATGAACTCAAGATCACCTACTCCGGGTTCGCTCCCTACTTGCAAAGCGGCATTCCGCTTACCGTAGGTCAGACCGCCACGCAGGACGTCACGCTCAAGATTGCGACCAAGGGCGAACAGGTTGAGGTCACCACCGAAGTACCCCCCATTGAGCCCACGCGCACAGAAATCAGCCAGGTAATTGACACTGAGCAGGTGCAAACCCTGCCCATCAGCGGCCGTCTGTTCACCGACTTTGCCTTGTTGACCCCCGGCGTGGCCACCGGCCGCACCAGCCTGCAATCCACCATTACCGAATTTGAAGTAACCCGCGTTTCCTTTGCCGGCATGCGCGACTTGAGCAACGAAGTCACGGTGGATGGCGCCGACAACGTCAATACCGCTACCGGTTCGCAGCGCGCTACCCCGCCGCAGGATTCGGTGCAGGAATTCCGTGTGGTGAATAACAGCTTCGGCGCCGAGTACGGCCGGGCGCTGGGCGGCATCGTCAACATCGTCACCAAGTCGGGCACAAACACGCTGCACGGCTCGGCTTATGACTATCTGCAAAACGACGGTGCTGATGCACGCTCTCTGCTGCAGCCTTCGCCGCAACACAACGTGCTGCGGCAGAACCAGTTTGGCGGTAGCCTGGGCGGGCCCATCCGCAAAGATAAAACTTTCTTCTTCATGAACTACGAAGGACAGCGGCGGGGCGAGTCGCCGACCTTTCCCGACACGTTCATCAATGATCTCGGCCTCATTAACCAGGCCAAGGCTATTTTGGGCCTGCCGCCGGAGAATCCCAACCTCCTCAAGACCAAGGACAACGATTACGGCATCGTTAAGCTGGATAACCAGTTGAGCACGCACAACACTCTCTCCATCCGCTACAACATCGAAGACGGGCGCGACCTGAACCAGTTGGTGGGCAACACGCTGGACGGCGGCGGTATTGGCGCGCCCAGCAGCGGCCACAACGTGTTCGTGCGCGACCAGTCGCTGGTAGGTTCGGTTACATCCACCCCTCGCAACAACCTGGTCAACGACGTATTGGTGCAGTATGCCCGGCGTCACTACAACTTTCCCGGCGTGACCGGCCAGCCCAACCTCGACATTCCCAACTCGCTG
>DATJFA010000221.1:0-4151 GCA_035496015.1 Terriglobales bacterium
TCTGCACATCGTCCAACAACGTTATCCGCTGTTGCGTCATCTGGCCAGCCAGCATGGGCCGGTTCGACGCAAGGGAGCAGCGGCATGAAGCGCCCGCCCCAGAGCTTGCTCTATTCCTGCCGCGGGCTGCTTTGGCTGGCCAGCTGGCTGGTGCCCGCGAAGAAGCGCCGGCAGTGGCACGAAAAGAGGGACAAGGAAGTGTTCCACTGGCTCCACTTCCTGGCGGAATCGGACCGGCTTACTCCCAGCACCCGCCTGGAAGTGCTGCGGCACTGCTGGCATGCTTTTCCGGAAGCACTATGGCAGAGATTTGATCACGAGCAGACCGTCGCCCGTCTCGACTCCATCCTGCGCTCGCCTGCCCTCTGTCTCGGCATCTTCGCCGGCGTGCTGCTGAGCGTGGTGCTGCTCACCGGCTTCGCCCCTGCGGTCCGTTCCATGGTGCGCCTGCCCTATGCCGATCCCGGCACCCTCTTTGCCGTCAGGCCGGCGGGGCGCTTCATGTGGTTCCGCGCTGACCAACTCGTGCGCGTCACCCAAGCCTGGAGCAAGAGCCCGCTGGTGACGAACATTGCCGCTTATTCCTTCCACCGTGGCACGCTGACGGCTGCGGACGGAGAAGCGGCCATCGTTTCCGCCCAGGTGGCGCCCAACTTCTTTCAGGTGCTGGGCGTGCCGGCGGCGCTGGGGCGAACTTTCCGCCAACCCGACGCCCAGGAATGCCGGCAATGCGTGGTGCTTAGTCAGGCGACCTGGAAATCGCTTTTCGCCGGCGACACCGGCATGATTGGCAGGCAAATAAAAGTGGACGGGCAGGAGATGAAGGTGCTGGGAGTCCTGCCCCAGCAATTCTCGTTCGCTTCGCCCGGAATTGCAGCCTGGTCGTTGCTGCAGCCCTCCGATCCCGCAGCCAATCTGGTGGACCGGATGGGCGCGGTGGCGCGCTTTGCTTCGCCGGTCAGCGAGGAGCAGGCCACCAGGGAACTGCAGCGGGTGACCGACCAGGCAGGCTACCACTTCGTGAATACCAGGCTGCAGGTGGTGTCCCTCGAGCAGCAGCAGCGTCAGGACCTGGATTCTTATCTCTTCTTCCTCCTGCTCGCGCTGGTGGGCTCAGTGCTGGTGACGTGGCTGGCCGGCACGCACGGGCATCTCGGTCCATCAGCCAGGGGAAGTAAGTGGGCATGGTGGGGATTTTTTGGCGGCAAAACCGCCTTGCTCCTCATGCTCTGTTTTGTGATCGCGCTGGACGTGACCCGCTACGGCTCGCTGCTGCTGACCGGGACAGTGCATCCCATGACCAATATTGTCTCCATGTGGGTGTTTCTGGTGCTGGCGATCGGCGCTCTGTCATGGGCGGTTTATGACCAGCGCCGCCGCTGCCGTGTGTGCCTGCGCCGCCTCGGCTTCTCGGTGCAGGTTGGCTGCCCCGGCTACGCTCTTCTGGAGTGCTGGGCAGCTACCGAACTGATGTGCGCGCAAGGTCACGGCATGCTCTACATGCCCGAAACTGAGGCCAGCTGGCTGGACGGCGACCAGTGGAGCACCTTCGACACCTCTGTCGCAAACGCTTCTAAACCACGCCATCCTTCGCGAAACATTTAGAGCATATGCCTGTGTGGGCACGGGGCTTTGCCCCGTGCAGGGCGGGGCAGAGCCCCGCCTCCACACACTCTGGATGACTTATCGGGTGCGCGGCCAATTTTGCGAGCTCCTCCCAAGCTATACTCTCCACCAATGTCTTCCATGCTGCGATTCATCTGGCGAGCCAGCCGCGGCCATCGCCTGGCGCCCTGGCGCAGCCCCTACCTGCGCTGGCGCATGGAGACGTACAGCGGCATCAAAATGCAGCAGATTGGCTTCCTGGAGTTCTGGGGATTCATGTGGCGCGAGCGCCACAACCTGCGGCGTTTCCTGGAGTGGACTACGGAGATGGAGCGTTACGGCAGGCCCGCGGAAAAACCGGGCGGATGAGGGAGATTGGTAATTGAGTAATTTGTAATTGGTAATTTGCGTGAGCGGGGTCGCAAAATTACAAATTACCAATTACCAAATTACAAATTCAGGAAGCCGCCTGCGTCGCCGTCCCGGCTCCCTCCAACACCAGCCCAACTTCCAAACCTTTTTTCGCGCCCAGCAGATCGGCGGCGGAGGCGCGATTGGCCGCCACTTCCAGGTATCCCATGCTGCCCAGAATGGCAAAAACCTGCCCGGGTGCGCCCTGAGCGTAGGCCGCTTTCAGGTCGCTGACCTCATGTGTGCCCACCATGATTTTGAACGCCGGTGGCGTGGCCTGGAACAGCGCGGGCGCGTCCTGGGGAGTGATGTTGGTTACGATGTTGCCGAACTTATCCACCTTCAGCACCACGCCTCGCAGCGTGCTCTCATTAATGGCCTTGGGCTTGGGCGCGGCGAAGCGCACAAAGTCGCTAATCTCGTCGCCAAACTTGGCGGCTTCCACGCCTTTGCTCAGGTAACCTGCGGCGCGCGCAAAAATGTCGCGGCCGTGGAAGGTGGCGCTTACCGGCTGCAGAAAATAGTGTTCGGCCGTGATGTGACGCACCGAAACCCGGCTCTCCCGCTCATACACCAGGGATAACACTCCGTTATCGGGTGCGATGAACAGGTGTCTTTCCGTGGTCACCAGGATGGGCCGGCGCGCGGTGCCGACTCCCGGATCAACCACCACCACGTGAATGGTTTCGGAAGGGAAGTAGCGGTAGGCCTGGGTAATCGTCAGCGCGCCGTCGAGCACGTCAAACGCCTGCACCGAGTGCGAAATGTCCACCAGGTGGGCTTCCGGATTGATGTTGAGCACCACGCCCTTCATGGTGCCCACATAGTGGTCTTGCAGCCCGAAATCGGTGGTGAAAGTAACAATGCGCGACACGCCTGACCTCTCCGCAGCTTGATCTTGGTGTAAGTACGGAACTTAACCCGCCTGAGCAGGGGAGTCAAGTTACGCAGGGTTAGCTGAATTTGGGCAGCAAAACCAGATCGTCATCGGGCACGAGCTCAAGCGGAAGGCCGGCTTTGGTCCAGGCGCGCAGGCCTCCAATGATCACGTAAGCGCGAAGGTTTTGTTCTATCAGCCAGTGCGCCACCCGGGCGCTGGTCGCCTCCCGCGTTCAAGTGCAGTAGAGATAGATGTCCTTGTCCGTAGGCAGCTCGTGGAGTGCTTCCTTGAGCTTATTGGGTTCCAGGCGAACCGAACCCTGAATACGCGCCGTGCCCGGGTCGTAATACCCATGGCTGCGCACGTCCACCAGCAGCACCTGACCAGGGTTGGCCGCCAACTGGCGGGCTACTTCCTCAACCGGCACTCGCGGCACTACCGAGTAAGCGCGCTGCTTCCAGTAGCGCCAGGCATAGTAGCCGATGTAGCCGATGGCAGCGGCAAGCAACACATATTCCGCGCCCAGGCCTACCAGGCGAAATTGCCGCGCAATGGCTTCGGCGAAGCCGCTGAAAATGTACCCCGCAGCCCCATAGCCCACCACATACAGGCCTACGCCCAGCAGATCGAACCGCAAAAACTGGCTCGGCTTCATGTTCATGCTGCCGGCCAGCGGCGCGGCCATGGTGTTGATGCCGGGCAGGAACTTGGCGAACACCAGGGTCAGACGGCCGCGCTTATAGAACGACTCGGCGGAGCGCAGGATGCAGCTCTCGGGATTGGCGCTGATGCGGCACAAATATCCCAGCAGCCTCCACCCCGTGCGCCGTCCCAGAAGAAAGAGCGGAATATCGCCGAGCATCATGGCGACAATGGCGATGGGCAACGCCACCGAAAGGCTCAGCTTGTGCGTGGCTCCGGCCACTCCTGCGGCGAACAGCGCCAGCGCCGCGGGAACAGGAATGCCCACCGCTTCCAGGAACACCGCCAGCGCCACTACTGCATAACCGTGGCGCGTAATGAGATCGAGGATGTCGTGCATGTGGACGGCCGCAGCAGAACAGATGATCTCACACCTGCGAACGGTCCATAGATTTGTAATTGAGCAATTTGTAATTGGTAATTTTCGGCCCGCTAAGGAGCAATTACAAATTACAAATTCCTAAATTACAAATTGTGCGGCTCCTCAGTCGTACCGCAGGGCTTCAATCGGGCTGAGGCGGGACGCCTTCCACGCCGGCCAGAAGCCGGAGGC
>DATJFA010000222.1:0-4861 GCA_035496015.1 Terriglobales bacterium
TGTGCGCCGCCTTGTTGGGGTTGATGCTGGTGTGTTCGACCAGAATTTTGCTCGGCTGGGGTGCGGGTTCCAGTCCCCCGTCCTCCGTCAAGGCCCGCGCCACCTGCCCCCGGTCCACCCGGGCGTTGATGTAGCCCGCCCCCGCTATTTCCAGCTTGGCAAATCCCTCGATAGGGCCGATGCCGGCGACGATCTCCTCCGCGATCTTGCGCGGCGCCTGGCGCAGCTTCTTGGCTAGTTCGAAGGCCAGGGGCAGGGCGTATTCGCCCAATTCCACGCGCGGCGGCTGCTCAATCACGATGCTGGGGAGATCCAGGCCGTACTGGCGGCGCAAAAAGGCCTGCACGTGCTCAGAGAGGCGTTGCTGGAGTTGTTTGTACAAGCGACGATGAGTCCGTAAATTGTTGAGGAAAAAAGCGATTATAGCAAAGCGCGCAGCCCGCTTCGGTTTGACGCCAACTGTGCCCTTCCCTATGATGAAGTTTCGGTAATCTTCTCTATTCTCGATAGATAGCCATGCGCATTGCCTACCTTGATTGCTTCTCCGGCATAAGCGGCGACATGTTTTTGGGCGCGCTGCTGGACGCGGGAGTGCCCGCGGAGTTGCTGGAGAAGACCGTGGAGACGCTGGGGGTGGGCGCCCGGCTGGAGGTTTCGCGGGTGAACCGCAGCGGGATTTCGGCCACTAAGGTGGATGTTTACTCCCATGGCGAGAAGGACTTGCCGCGCGAAGAGTTTGAGAAAAGCAGGAGTCAGGAGTCAAAAAGCGGGAGTCGGGAGTCAGGAGTCGGGAGTCAGCACCGTGTGGGGGCGGAGCTTCGCTCCGCCATGGACGGGGCAGAGACCCGTCCCCACACACCCGCGGCAGAAGAGCATGGGCATGAGCACGACCACAAGCATGGGCATGGGCGGGGGCTGAAGGAGATTCGGGAGATCATCCGGGGAGCGCAGGGGATTTCAGAAAGGGCAAAGGGCACGGCAACTGCGATTTTTGAAAACCTGGGTGCGGCGGAGGCCAAAATCCACCATGTGCCCATCGAAAAAGTCCACTTTCACGAAGTGGGGGCAGTAGATGCGCTGGTGGACATTTGCTGCGCGGCGGTGGGAGCTGAGGCGCTGCAGGTGGAGGAATGGATTTGTTCGCCGCTGAACGTAGGCGGCGGAACCGTGGTGTGCGCGCACGGAACGTTTCCCATCCCCGCGCCAGCGACGCTGGAGTTGCTGAAGGATGCGCCCGTGTACTCCTCCGGGCCGCAAAAGGAGCTGGTGACACCCACGGGAGCGGCGATCGCCAAAACTCTGGCTAAACGCTTTGCCGAGTTTCCCAGCATGAAGGTTGCGGCCACTGGCTACGGCGCGGGCACGCGCGACTTCCCCGGCTACCCCAATGTGCTACGGCTGACGGTGGGCGAGTCGGGCGCCGAGGCGCATGCGGCGGCTGAGGAAGCGATCGCGGTGCTGGAAGCGAGCATTGACGACTTGAACCCGCAGGTGTTCGGCTACGTGATGGACCGGGCGCTGGCGGAAGGGGCGCTGGACGCTTTTGGCACGCAGTTGCAGATGAAGAAAAACCGTCCGGGCATGCTGCTGACGGTGCTGGCCAAGCCGAGCGACGCGGAGCGGCTGGCCAAGCTGATTTTCGCCGAGACTTCCACGCTGGGCGTGCGCATCCGGCAGGAGCAGCGGCGGGCGCTGGGGCGGCGCTGGGTGAGCGTGCAGACGCGCTGGGGCGAGGTGCGCATGAAAGTGGCCAGCCTGAACGGCAGCATCACTAACTACGCCCCCGAGTATGAAGACTGCCGCAAGATCGCCGGCGAGCAGCACCTGCCGCTGAAGAGCGTGATGCAGGAGGCGATTCGCGTTTACCTGGCAGGCGCGGAACCCCATCAGCATGGCTAACAAGTTCTATATCACCACCCCGATTTACTACGTCAACGCGCGCCCCCACATCGGACACGCCTATACCACCATTGTGTGCGACGCGCTGGCGCGGCGGAACCGCATGCTGGGCAAGGACGTGTTTTTCCTCACCGGCACCGACGAGCACGGTGTACACGTGGAGCGAGCCGCGCAGGCGGCGGGCAAGCCGGCGCAGCAGTGGGCGGACGAAGTTTCCTCCAGCTTCCGCCAGCTATGGGACCTGCTGGGGCTGAGCTACAACAAGTTCATCCGCACCACCGATGCCGAGCACAAACGCGGCGTTCAGGAGATGTTCCGGCGGCTGCGGGACAACGGCTACATCTACAAGGGCAAGTACACCGGGCAGTATTGCGTGTATGACGAGCTTTATGTGGATTCGGCCGGGCCGGGCGCGCCGTGCCCAGAGTGCGGCCGCCCGACGGAGACGGTGAGCGAGGAAAATTACTTTTTCAAGCTCTCGGCGTTTGAGGAGAAGCTGCTGCAGTTATACCGCGAGCAGCCTGATTGCATCCGGCCGGAAACAAGAAAGAACGAGGTGATGTCGTTTGTGCGCTCCGGGCTGCGCGACCTTTCGGTGACGCGCAGCACCTTCCGCTGGGGAGTGCCGGTGCCCGACGATCCGGGGCACGTGATCTACGTGTGGCTGGACGCGCTGAGCAATTACTGCACCGCCATTGGATTCGGGTCGCCGGATGAAGCCGATCAGCAGCGATTCCAGCGCTACTGGCCGGCAGACGTGCACATGATCGGCAAAGAGATCGTGCGCTTCCACTGCGTGTACTGGCCGGCGTTTCTACTGGCCGCCGGGCTGCCGCTGCCGAAAACGATAATTGCGCATGGGTGGCTGCTTTTTGAGCACGACAAGATGTCGAAGTCGCGGGGCAACGTGGTGCGCGCCGAGACCATTGTGGAAGCGATGAGCCGCGACGCGCTGCGCTACTTTCTGCTGCGCGAGATCGTGTTCGGGCAGGACGGGTCGTTTTCCTTCGACGCGCTGGTGCAGCGCTATAACGCCGACCTGGCGAATGACCTGGGCAATTTGGCCAGCCGCACGCTGACCATGATTACGCGCTACTTTGGCGGGCAGGTGCCGTATCCCTCGCCCACCGAAGCGCGCAAGCCGGCAGATGATGAGATAGCGAACATCGCCCGTCGTACGATTGGCGAATTCAGTTCTCACTTCGACAATTTTCAGTTCTCGCGCGCGCTGGAGGCGGCGTGGGCCTTGGTAGGAGCGGTGAACAAATACCTGGTGGAGAACGAGCCGTGGACGCTGGGCGAAAAGCAGGATGAAGTGAGCCGAGCGCGGCTGGGAACGATACTTTACACCAGCGCCGAGGCCCTGCGGGTGGTGACCGCGCTGGCGCACCCGGTGATACCGGACTCGAGCGCGCGCATCTGGGCGCAGTTGGGATTGGGCGAGATCGCGAATTTCAAGCTGGCGGAGCTGAAGTGGGGCCAGCTGCAGCTGGGAACGAAGATCGGCAAAGTCGAGCCGGTTTTTCCGCGCGCGGACAAAAGTGTCATAGAAAAAATGCAGGCCATGGAACAGCAACGAAGGACAGCAACCGTGGAGAGCGAGAACAAACCAGCAGAAACACAGGCAGAACATCCGGCACGAGCCGTAGAAGTGAAACCCGCGCCGGCACCGGCGGCATCGGCCGCGGGAGCCAGCGCAACCGTGCCCGCCGCAGCAGCCAAGGCGAGCCCGGCTGCGCCCGAGGGAAAAATCGGGATCGAGGACTTTGCCAAGATCGAGCTGCGAGTAGGCCAGGTGAAGGTGGCGGAGAAGGTGAAAGGGGCAGACAAGCTGCTGCGCCTGGAAGTGGACCTGGGGAGCGAGGTGCGGCAGGTGGTGGCGGGAATCGCCGAGGCTTACGCGCCGGAGTTGTTGATTGGGCGCAAGGTGGTGATCGTGGCCAACCTGGCGCCGCGTAAGCTGCGCGGGCTGGTATCCGACGGCATGATTGTGGCGGCATCCGTCGGCGAGCAGGGGAAGCCGGTGCTGGCGGGGTTTCTGGAGGATGTGCCGGTAGGGGCCAGGCTGAAATAACGGGAGTCGGGAGTCGGTTGGTTGGTAGTTAGTAGTTGGTAGTTAGTAGTAAGTCGGTTTAGCTGACAGCTAGAAGCTAGCAGCCAGGAGCTAGAGGCTGTGTTTGTAGATTCACATGCACATCTGGAAATGACGCAGTTTGATGGCGACCGCGCCCAGGTATTGGAGCGGGCGCGGGCGGCTGGCATCGAAACCATTGTGGCCATCGGCAGCGGCACCGGGCCGGGGACGCTGGCCTGCGGCATCGAACTGGCGGAGAAGCACGACTGGATACTGGCCACGATTGGCATCCATCCGCACGAAGCCAAGCTGGCCACTGACGATGATTTCGCTGAAATGGAGCAACTCGCCAAACATTCCAAAATAATTGCCTGGGGGGAAATTGGCCTAGACTATTTCTACGACCACTCGCCGCGTGAGGTGCAAAAAGAGGTGTTCACTCGGCAGATGGAACTGGCACGGGGGGCCAAGTTGCCTATCGTGATCCACTGCCGGCCCTCGGATGGCAGCGACGATGCCTGGCAGGACTGCCTGCGCCTAGTGCGGGAACACTGGGCCGGAAGCGGCCTGGGCGGCGTGCTGCACTGCTTCACGGGACAACTGGAACACGCGCGGGCGGCGCTGGACATGGGTTTTATCATTTCTTTTGCGGGTAATGTGACCTTCGCCAAAGCGCAAAACATCCGCGACGCAGCCCGCGAGGTGCCGCTGGATCGCATGTTTATTGAAACCGATTCGCCGTTCCTGGCCACGGTGCCGCACCGCGGGAAGCGCAATGAGCCGGCATTCGTGGTGGAGGTGGCCCGCCAAATCGCCGACCTGAGGGGGCTTTCGCGGGAAGAGGTGGGGGAGCGCACCAGCCAGAATTTTTACGACTTCTTTAAATTG
>DATJFA010000223.1:0-5307 GCA_035496015.1 Terriglobales bacterium
TCTCCGTGAAAGCCAGGTCGGTGGAGCCTTCAATGGAGATGTGATTGTCATCGTAAAGGTAGATCAGCTTGCCCAGCTTCAGCGTGCCGGCCAGGGAAGCCGCTTCAGCGGAGATACCCTCCATCAGATCGCCGTCGGAAACGATGGCGTAGGTGTAGTGGTCCACCACTCCCAGCTCCTCTTTGTTGAAGCAGCCGGCCAGGTGCGCCTCGGCCAGCGCCATGCCCACGCCCATGCCGAACCCCTGCCCCAGCGGGCCGGTGGTAGCCTCAATGCCGCGGTCAATGTTGTACTCGGGATGGCCGGGAGTTTCGCTGCCAAACTGACGGAACTGTTTCAGTTGCTCCATCGGCATGTCATAGCCATAGAGGTGCAGCAGCGAATAGAGCAGGGCGCAGCCGTGCCCGGCCGACAGAATGAAGCGGTCGCGGTTAAACCAGCGGGGGTTGCGCGGATTGTGGCGCAGAAAGCGGTCCCACAGGACATAGGCCATGGGCGCGGCGCCCAGCGGCAACCCGGGGTGGCCGGAGCGCGCCTTTTCCACCTGATCCAGCGCCAGCATGCGGATGGTGTTCACGCACAAACGGTCCAGTTCGCTGCCCTTGGGCTGGCCCTGGGAAATGGCGCTTTCCTGCTCAGTAGCCGGCAAATTCTTCAGTGCGGATGTCATCCTCGTCCACCTTTGTCTCCAGCAGCATTTTGCGCATGGCGGCCACCATGGCGGGAGGCCCCGCCAAATAATAAATGGGTCCGTGCAAATTGTTCAGGTATTTGATGAGCATGGCGCGGTCCACGTAGCCCCGCTCACCGTCCCAGGACCGCTTGGATTTCTCCATATCGGTCATGGTGGGAATGAAGTGGTAGTTGGAATTGTCCTTCTCCAGGCGGCGAAGAAGGTCGAGGAAAGGGGCGTCTTCGGGCCGGTGATTCGAGTAGAAGAGATAGAGCGGATGGGCCAGGCGGTCGTATGCGGCCTGGGCAACGATGCTCATAAAAGGAGTGATGCCGATCCCCCCGGCCAGGAATGCCGCCGGCTTCGTGGAATTTTTGTGCAGGGTGAAGGAGCCCATGGGCCCGTCAAATTTCAGCTCTGTGCCCAGGGGAATGGATTTCAGTCTGCGCTTGAAAGCCGTATCGCGCATGCGGGTTGCGAATACCAGCTCTTTCTCGTAAGGCGGGCTGGCGATGGAAAACGTGCGAATGTTCCCTTCCTCGTCTGTCTCCGGCGGGTTCAGCATGGTCATGTCCACCGTCTGGCCGCCCTGAAAATCAAAGCCCGCCGGCTTCTCAAAGTGGAAGGCCATGGTACCCTCGGCAATCTGCTCGCGTGATTTGAGCTTGCTCTGGTACACAGGCATGGTGTTGCTCCTTCGCTCGTATGGCCATGAGGCGGTCGGCCCTACTTACACTTTGATTAAGCCAAACCGGGCGCGGTTACATTTTGCGAGTTACGGGCGTTGAACCGGAGTTCCGCGCTGTTAATGTCAGCCGGCGCGCTATTGCGAAAATTCTATGATACATCCCAGCAGCAGCGTCGTTCTACGAGGGCCGATTACTTATCGTGTTACGATATGATTCTCTTTAAGAGCAGGAGGTAACCGCCATGATTCAGCTGAAACGCGCGTATGAGCCCGCAAGCAGGAGCGACGGCGCCCGCTACCTGGTGGAGCGGCTGTGGCCGCGGGGCGTAAAAAAAGAGTCGCTGCCGGTGCAAGGCTGGCTCAAGGACGTGGCTCCCAGCACCGAACTGCGGAAATGGTTCTCGCACGATCCGGCCAAGTGGCCCGAGTTCCGCCGACGCTATTTCGAAGAACTCAAGAAGAATTCCCACGGCTGGGAGCCGCTGATGGCCGCCGCCCGGCGTGGCCGCGTCACCCTGGTTTACAGTTCGCACGACTCCGAGCACAATAATGCGGTGGCCCTGAGGGAATTCCTGCAGCAACGCCTGGGCAAAAAGGCAGCCTGAAAACCGCATGGCGGCAAGAGATAGCGTTCAACTGGTAATCGCTGACGTGGACGGCACCCTGGTGACGCAGGAGAAGGTGCTCACCGACCGGGCCCGAGAAGCGGTGCGCCAACTGCTGGCCGCGGGCATCGCCTTCACCATCACCAGCGGCCGCCCGCCCATGGGCATGAAGATGCTCATCGAACCGCTGGGGTTGAAGAATCCCATCGCCGCTTTCAACGGCGGCGTGCTTGTGCGACCCGACCTGTCCGTGCTGCAACAGCATTTGCTGCCCCAGGCGGCTGCCCAGAGCGCTTGTGAAATCATTGACCAGCACGGGCTCGACGTCTGGCTCTATACCGGCCAGGAATGGTTTGTGCGCAAACGGCAAGCGCCGCACGTGGACCGCGAAGAGTGGACGGTGAAGTTCCCGCCCAAAGTGGCGGCCAGCTATGACGGGCTGCTGGGGCGAACGGCCAAGCTGGTGGGCGTGAGCGACGACTACGCGGCGGTGGCCCGCTGCGAGCAGGACGTGCAGAAGCAGTGCGGCGCGCAGGTGTCCGCCTCGCGTTCCCAACCCTACTACCTGGACGTGACCCATCCGCAGGCCAACAAGGGCGAGGTGGTCACAGCGCTCTCGCAGATGCTCAAGATTCCGGCGGAAAAGATCGCCACCATTGGCGATGGGCCCAACGACGTGCTCATGTTCCGGCGCAGCGGCGTCAGCATCGCCATGGGCAACGCCAGCGACGAGGTGAAGAAGGCGGCAAAATTCGTGACCGCTTCCAACCAGGACGAAGGCTTCGCCCAGGCCATGGAGCGGTTCGTGCTTTCGTAGCGCCGGCGTCTCGCCGGCTGTCCTGAGGCCGTCTCGGCCTCAGCCTGGCGGGCGACCGCCTGCCCTGAGCAAAGTCGAAGGGGCGCCAGCGCCACAAGGGCTCTGTGGCGACGGCGGCGTTACGAGCTGTCTTTCCCATACAATAACGGTGTGAGATCCACAATTTTTGTGGTGGAGGATGACGCCGACATCGCGCGCCTGGTGCGCCATCACCTGGAAGCCGCCAGCTTTGGAGTACGCGCGTTCGCTTCCGCTTCCGGCGTGATGGCCCAAGCCGAACAGGAGCGGCCAGCGCTGCTGCTGCTGGACATCATGATTCCCGGCGGCGACGGCCTCGATCTCTGCCGCCGGGTGCGGGAAACTCCGGCTATTGCCGCCACACCGGTCATCTTTCTCACCGCCCGCACCGCCGAGGCCGACCGCGTGCTGGGCCTGGAACTGGGAGCCGACGACTACATCACTAAGCCCTTCAGCCCGCGCGAACTGGTGGCGCGCGTGAAGGCCGTGCTGCGTCGGTTCGAGCAGCCCCTGCAGCCGGCCACCCTGAAATGCGATGACCTCGAGATTGACACCGGCGCCATGCTCCTGACCGTGCGCGGCAGGAATGTGCCCGCTACCGCCACCGAGTTCCGTCTGCTGGAATACCTGGCACGCCATGCCGGCCGCGTTTTCACCCGCGACCAGTTGCTCGATGCGGTGTGGCGCGACACGGCTTACGTGACGCCACGCTCGGTGGACGTTTACGTCCGGCGCATCCGGGAAAAGATCGAGCGCGATCCAGAGAATCCCCGCTACCTGCGCACGGTGCGTGGCGCGGGCTACCGCTTCGAGGTCCCGCGGTGAGAAAGCGCATCTTCTTCAAGCTCCTGGGAGCGTTCCTGCTGGTGATCGCGGTGGCCACGGCGACGCTGGATTTCGCCGTGCGCCGGGCCTGGGAAACTTCCCTGCGCCGCGAACTGGAGACCACCCTCACCCAGAAAGCCCGCATGTTTGCCGCCCAGGTGGAGCACGAACGCGACCGCCGCCCGATGCAGCAAATTGCAAATGAGGTTTCCGCGACCGCCGACGCCCGCGCCACCATCATTGAATCCGACGGCAAGGTGCTGGCTGATACTCGTGCCGACCCCGCTGAGATGGAGAACCACGCCACCCGACCCGAGTTTATCGCCGCCCTGCACGGCAGGATGGGCAGCGCCCAGCGCGTGAGCCATACCGTCGGCATTCCCTTCCTTTATGTGGCCGCGCCCGTGCCTGGCGGCGCCGTGCGCCTGGCTTATCCCTTGTCCTCGATCGCGGAACGGCTAAGACACGTGCGCATGCAATTGCTTTTTGCATCCGGACTGGCGGTGCTGGTGGCGCTGCTTCTGGCAGCTCTGATCTCGCAAGCCATTTCCCGGCGGCTACAGCGGATTGTGAGTTTCGCGGAGAAGATCGCCGCCGGCGACTTGACCGCCCGCATCGAGGAACCTTCCGGGGACGAGATTGCCCACGTTGCCGCCGCCCTCGACCGCACCGCCCGGCAACTGGAGCGCAGCTTTGCCGAACTGGAAAGCGGGCGCAAGCAACTGGAAACCCTGCTCAACAGCATGCAGGACGCGGTGCTGGCGGTTTCCCCCGCCGGCAAAGTGGAATGGTCGAACGGCGTAATGAAGCGGCTGGCCTATGGGCACGTGCGCGTGGGCGCGCCCCTGGTGGAAACCATGCGCGACCCCGACTTCCTGCGCGCCGTGGACGAGGCCTTGCGCACGCGCCAGGTGCGGACCGCGCGCGCCAGTTCCCTGGGCCCGGGGCGCAGCTTCGATGTCATCGCGGCACCCCTTCCCGCTGGCGGCGCCGTGGTCGTGCTCCATGACCTGACCGAAGTGGAGCGCGTCGAGAAGACGCGCCGCGACTTCATCGCCAATGTTTCCCACGAATTGCGGACGCCGCTCACCTCCATCCAGGGCTACGCGGAAACGCTGCTCGATTCCAGCGGCAACGGCAACACCCGGGAGTTCCTGGAGATCATCCGCAAGAACGCCTCGCGCATGAGCCGCCTGACCGAAGACCTGCTCACCCTGGCCCGGGTGGAGTCAGGCGAAACCGAATTTGCCCTGCAGCCGCACTCCGCCGCCGAACTGTTGACCGAGGCGCAGCAGAATTTTCAGGAGATCCTCAAGTCTTCGGGAATGGAACTGGAGATTGCGGAGAGCACGCCGGCGGCCGTGCAGGCCGATAATGACGCCATCCAGCAGGTACTCACCAACCTGATTGACAATGCCGCGAAGTACGGCGTCGCGGGCGGCCGTATCGTGCTGGGAGCGCGCGAAGTCGCAGACGGAGTGGAGTTTTACGTGCGCGATTTCGGCGCGGGCATCGCCTCTGAGCACCTGCCTCGCCTTTTCGAGCGCTTTTACCGCGTGGACAAAGCGCGCTCGCGCGAATCCGGCGGCACCGGCCTGGGCCTGGCCATCGCCAAGCACATCGTGCTCGCCCATGGCGGCCGCATCCGCGTGGAAAGCACGCTAGGCCACGGCTCCACGTT
>DATJFA010000224.1:0-3435 GCA_035496015.1 Terriglobales bacterium
CGGGAGAGAGCGGGTAAAGTTCGTGTAGGGGCGGGGCTCTGCCCCGCCCGACACGGGGCAGAGCCCCGTGTCCACACGTAGAGCGGCTGGGAATAAGTTTCAAGCTTCCAACGTTTCAGGAGGAGCGGGGCCTTGCGTTCCTGTGTGACCTTCGTGTCCTTTGTGGTGAGATTTTTGCGGAGTAAGTGATGGAGGACGAGCGGATGTCGGTCCGGGTGGCGGAAGGAGCGCGGTCCCTGTCGCCGTGGGCGCCTTTTCGCGAGCCCCTGTTCCGCTCGATTTGGATAGCCGCGGTCATCTCTTATATCGGCACCTGGATGCAGAACCTGGGCAGCGCCTGGCTGATGACCTCGCTGACCCGCTCCCCCTTAATGATCGCCCTGGTGCAGGCAGCCTCTAGCTTGCCCGTTTTCCTGATTGCGCTGCCGGCGGGCGCCCTGGCTGACCTGGTGGACCGTCGCCGCCTCCTGCTGGTCACCCAGAGCTGGATGGCCATCGCTGCCGCTGCTCTGGGCGTTATTACCATCCTCGGCGTGGTCACTCCCTGGACCCTGCTTCTGCTCACCTTCCTGCTCGGACTGGGCGCGGTGATGAACGACCCCGCCTGGCAGGCCATCACGCCGGAAATTGTTTCCCCGCCGCAGCACGCATCCGGGGTAGCTCTGAACTCCGCCGGCTTCAACGTGGCCCGCTCCGTGGGCCCGGCGCTGGGCGGCGCGGTGATTGCCGCTGCTGGCTCCGGCGTGGCCTTCCTCATTAATGCGGCATCGTTCTTCGCCGTGATCTTCGTGCTCTACCAGTGGAAGCGGACCGCCACCAATAGCAATGGAAACGAGCGGTTGGTGCAGGCGCTGAAAATCGGTGTGCGCTACGTGCGGCACACGCCGGCGGTGCGCTCGGTGCTGGTGCGCACGCTGGCCTTCAGCATCGCCGCCAGCGCCCTGCTGGCGCTTTTGCCGCTAATCGCCCGGCCATTTGGCTCCATCGGTTTCGGCTTGCTGCTGGGATGCTTTGGCCTGGGCGCACTGGCAGGCGCCGCTGTGCTCCCGCGCTGGCGCAGCCAGATGTCCATGGACGCGGTGGTGGCCATGGCCACCGTGGTTTTTGCCCTCGCCACCGTGGCCGCGGGACGCGTACACTCCTTTGTTCCGCTGGCGCTGGTTCTCTTTGTTGGCGGCGTGGGCTGGATCGCGATTCTGGCCTGCTTGAATGTAACCGCGCAGACCATGTCGCCGTCGTGGGTGCTGGCCCGCTCGCTTTCCATGTATGTGCTGGTGCTGCAAGGAGGGCTGGCCGGGGGCAGCGCTCTGTTCGGGGCGCTGGCCGATAGCCAGGGCGTGCCCAACGCGCTGCTTTTTTCCGCTGTCGGCCTGCTGGCAGGACTTGTTACCATGCGCTGGCATCGCCTGCGCGCCCGGGAAGCCGAATTGATTCGCTATGCGGACAGCGGCATCACGCACGGGTAGAGAACGTATGTCATCCTGAGGGAGGACGCGCACGCTGGTGCGCGTCTGAGTCGAAGGACCTTGCGTCACCTCAGTTAAGCACAAGGTTTTTCCACTCGGACGCGTTAACTGCGTCCTCGGTCAGGATGACATTAAGAAAATTCGTTTGATTCGATGATGCTCCGAGGAGAGGCTATGAAAACAAAGTTCAATCTGCTGTTGCTGTTTTTATGTTGTTCCGGGATGGCCCTGGCGCAGCCGAAGCCGAAGTCCAAGTCCGCCGCCGAACACACCACCGTATCCCACGAGATGGACTACCTGCTTTCCGGCGTGGAAAAGGAATTTGTCAGCGCCGCTGACGCCATGCCCGAAGATAAGTACAACTTCGCGCCCACCAGCGGCGAGTTCAAGGGCGTGCGCACCTTCGCCCAGCAGGTGAAGCATGTGGCCGCCGTCAATTACCTGATCTTTTCCGACATGCTGGGAGAAAAGCCGCCGGTTGAGATTGGCGGCGAGAACGGCCCCGACTCCATAACTTCAAAAACCGACATCATGAAGTTCCTGCGCGATTCGTTCGCTTACGGCCATCGTGCCTATGCGGGCATTACTCCTCAGAACGAAGTGGCGCCCATCAAAAATCCCTTTGGCGGCAAACAGCCATCCACGCGTGTGGGCCTGGCTGCCCTCACTGTCGGCCACTGCTTCGACCATTATGGGCAAATGGTGGAATATCTCCGCACGAACGGGATCATTCCCCCGGCCAGCCGCCCCCAGCAAAGGTAAGTGTCAGTCGCCTGGCAGACCACTTTCGCGAAGCTCCGGGAACTCCGAGCAGCAGCTCTCCAAAGGGATGAGCAAAGTACTAACCCTGCGGCTCAGAGTTCCCGTTAGTTTTCAACGGCTTACGCAAAATAATGCAAAAACCGTGCCACTAAACCCCGATTTACCCCTTTTCGTGCAATTCGGTTGGGGATTTGCCCTCTTTCCTCCTAGCATCATGGTGTCTCTATCCGTGTGATTTTGGGGGAATTGAGCAGCTCTCTGAGCCTCCCTGAGCACGGAGAGGCAACACACAAATTTGCGCCAGGGTGCCTGTGGGGCTGACAACGTGGCCCGGTTAAGCAGGTTTCACGCCTGGTGGGAGCAAAAACACAATGCACAAACCGGTTAAGTACCTGGAGAAGGCTCTCAGCATCACTGCTAACGGGGCATGGTTCGTCTTTGAGAGGCTGAACCGCATTCACCCGAACCCCTCGTTCACCCCGAAGTGGTCCGATAAGCCGCTCCTCAAGTCCTATGAAAAATCCAAGCCGCCGCTGGGCTGGCCGCGGCAGACCGATTCGCTCTGCCCGAAGTGCGTGCCGGAAATTCGCCAGCAGATCCTGGACGGCAAGCTGCCCCAGGAGATCCTGCTCAACCAGAAGGTGGGCGAAATCAAGGCGCAGATTATCGAGCGCGACGGCAAGATCCTGATGGTGAAGGACTGCCCTAAGCACGGCCACTTTGAAGACGTGATGTCCATTGACGTGGACTTCTACCGTCACCTGGAGCAGACCTTCCCCGGGCGCGACATCCGCTCGCACAGTGACGAGCACCTGCACCACCACGGCACCAGCACGGTGAAGTACGGCCGCGGCGCCGTGTTAACCATTGACCTGACCAACCGCTGCAACATGATGTGCGACCCCTGCTTCATGGACGCGAACCAGGTGGGGTTTGTGCACGAGTTGACCTGGGAAGAGATCAAGACCCTGCTCGACAACGCCATCTCCATCAAGCCCAAGCGGCAGATGTCGGTGCAATTCTCCGGCGGCGAGCCCACGCTTTCGCCCTACTTCCTGGACGCGGTAGCCTACGCTCGTAAGGTCGGCTACAACAGCGTGCAGGCTGCCACCAACGGCATCGAGTTCGCGAAAAGCAAGGAATTCTGCCGGCAGGCGGCGGACGCGGGCCTGCGCTACGCCTACCTGCAGTTTGACGGCATCGGCAA
>DATJFA010000225.1:0-27496 GCA_035496015.1 Terriglobales bacterium
GATTATCGTCCTCATCTCGGCGATTTGTGCCCCGGCCGACACCATTTATCTGAAGAATGGCCGCCGGATTCTGGCGGACCGCGTACACCAGGGCGCAACTCACGTCGAATATGACATTGGGGACAATTCCTATGCTATCCCCAAATCGCTGGTGGAGCACGTGGATGCTACCGGGATGCCGCCCAGCCAAGGGTCTGAAGCGGGGCCAGAGGGGCAGAAGCCCGCTTCCGAGATGCCGGCCTTCACCCCTAGCGTGACGATGGACGACAGTCAGGTCGCGGTTTCCGTCCTCAAGGACGGGCGAGTAGATACTTCGGTGCTGGATTCCCTCGACCGCTCCGGGAACGCCCAAATGGCTGCCGCCGGCTACTTCCTTGCAGGCCGCCATGAAGAGGAAGCCGGCCACCGTACGCAGGCTCAATCCTATTTGCAGCACGCAGTGGGCTTGACGCCGGAGAATCCCGCCATCCTCACTCATTATGGCGCTGTGCTGTTGCAGGGTGGCAATTACCGCCAGGCGATGGACGTCTCCCTGCGAGCAACGCGGCTGGCCCCGGACTCTGCGGATGCATTCGCCGTGCTCGGCTTTGCCCAGTTCATGTCTGACCGCAGCCAGGATGCTGTCCGCTCCTGGAAGCGCTCCCTGCAACTGCGTCCCGACCCCACGGTGCAGCAATTTCTTGCCAAGGCGCAGCGCGAGGTTGCCGCTGAGGCCAACTTCACCGAGCGCGAAACCGGGCACTTCACCCTGCGCTATGAAGGCCGGCAGACCTCGGACGAATTTCGCCGCCAGCTGCTGCAGGTGCTGGATGCCGACTACAACGATCTCTCTACACAACTTGACGCCCAGCCGCGCTACAGCATTCCCGTGGTGCTCTACACCGAGCAGGAATTCTTTGATGTGACGCAGGCGCCGGGCTGGACCAGCGCCCTGAATGACGGCAAGCTGCGCATCCCGGTAAGCGGCTTGACCGAAGTGACGCCGGAGCTGGCGCGAGTGCTCAAGCACGAACTGGCACACTCATTTATCAACCAGCTCAGCGGCGGGCGCTGCCCGCAGTGGCTGCATGAAGGCATTGCTCAGCTGCTCGAGCCGCGCAGCACGGCTTATTTTGGCCAGCGACTGGGGCAGCTCATGAGCCAGCACCAGGCTTTGCCCTTCAATATGCTGGAGGGCAGCTTCATCCGCTTCAGCACGCCGGAGGCGCGCCTGGCCTACGACGAATCGCTGGCTGCCGCCGAATACATTCGCGACACCGACGGCATGGACGACCTGGTCCGCATATTGCGCCGCATTGCTGAAGGCAGCTCGACCGAAGCCGCCATGCGCGCCACCATCCATTGCGACTACGCCGGGCTGGAGACTGACGTGGGAGCGTTTCTGCAGCAGAAGCACGGGAAGTAAGCCAGATATTAGCGGCTGAGAACGCTACTGCGGCAGGCCGATACGGCGCAGCAGGTCCGCAAAGCGAGGATCGGAACGGAGACTATCGAACTGCGGCTGGACTTTGACGGCAATTACCCTACGATTTCCGTATGCTTGCTCCAAATAGCGGAAGGCGCGTTCCTTGTCTCCGAGCAACGCCGCCGCACAGGCGGCTCCTATCACATCGTAAGTGCCGGATGAAGCATCGTTCTGTATTTTCAACAATACTTGCAAGACGCCCCGACAACCTCCGGCCACAAACGCCCTCCTGAAACTTTCGGCATTGGCCGGTCGTTCATAAGAATCCTCAGAGTGAGCGTATGCCTCGGAGGCGTCGGCACACATTTTCTTCTGCAAGTAAGCCTCGCCAAGACTGTAATAAACAGCAGGATTCCCCGGGTAAATCATCAGTGTTTTCTGATATTGTGCAATGGCTCGGTCATACTCTCTAGCGAGAAAATAGACGATCCCCTTCGTATACGAGATGGTGAACGATGTAGGGTCGAGAGCCTCAGCCTTGTCTATTTCCTGAATACCTTCGGCGAAGCGCCCCACGAAGGTGAGATACCAGCCGGAAATTACATGCGCCCGCGAACTATTTGGGTTGCGCAAGACGGCCTCGCGTAGTTCCTCCCCGGCTTGCCTCCACTGGAGATCCATGAATAATGCCAAACCCAGCGCAGCATGAGCCTCAGCTAGAGACTTGTCCCGCTCCACCGCTTTCCTCGCCGCCGCCAATCCCAGGACTCGAAGTTCGGGAGCCAGGGGATCACCAAAAAATGCCGCCAGGCTTTCGCTTTCACCCAGGCCGGCATATGCTGCCGCGAAGCCGGAATCCTTGGCAATAGCTTGCTGAAAAAGATCAGCAGACTCTTTAAAGCCTTCGTTATTCCACTGATCAAGGAAATATCGGCCTTTGACGTATGACCGGTAAGCCTCCGAATTTTGGGTCGGAGTTCTTAGCAATTCCTCCTTCTGCTTGCCAGTCAGTTCTGGTTGCAGGCGCAGTGAAATATCGGCGGCGATATTCTGCTGCAGCTCTAACAAATCGGCAGCCTTCCCCCGGTATTGTCTTCCCCATAAATGGCTGCCGTCTTGTGCCCTGACCAGTTCAGCGCCAATTGTGAGTTCATCGCCATTTTGCGCGATATCTCCCGTCAGCAACGTGTCCACGTTCAGTTCCCGAGCCACCTGTTGCGGATCAAATTGTTGACCTTTGTACCGCCCGACTGAAACACGCGACATGACCCGCACGTCAGGCACTTGAGAAACGGTGTCAATGATCGCCTCAGTCATCCCCTCACTCAACTCCTGAGAGCGGGCGTCATGAGTTTCCGTGGCGAATGGCATGATGGCGATGGCATGGATGGGTTGCGCAGTTTTCGGCAAAATGTTCCAGGCTGCAAGCACAATCGCAACTGCAGCAACCGCAGCGCAGGCCGCGAGCCATACAGGGCGCGTCCTGTACCAGCTACGAGTCTTTGAAAACTCAGTGGCAGACGCGGAGCCCAGACTGGTATCCCGCTTCAGTCGCTGCAGATCGGTGCGAATCTCAGATGCATGCTGATAGCGAAGATCACGGTTTTTCTCGAGGCACTTGTTGATGATGGCTTGCAGTTCGGCAGGCACCTCAGGGTTCAGCCGTAGCGCTGGAACCGGCTGATGTTCCAAAATCGCGTTAAACACAACTCCGGAACTCTCGCCGCGAAACGGCAGCACGCCCGTTACCATCTCATAGAGGACGACACCGAACGAAAACAAATCCGCTCGGGCGTCCAGTTCCTTGGCTCGCACCTGTTCGGGCGACATGTAGGCAACGGTGCCCAACGCCGTGCCGGGGCTGGTCAGGTGTTCTTCCATCGTCAATGCTGACTGTGCCCCTGCGTCCCCTGCTCCAGCAGTGGTGCCCGGCGAAACCTTTGCCAGTCCAAAATCGAGAATCTTGGCGTGGCCTTGTTCGGTCACAAAAATATTTGCCGGCTTAATGTCACGATGAACAACACCTTTAGCGTGGGCAGCACTCAGGGCGTCCGCGATTTCGATGCCGAGCGACAGCGCCGTTTCAATGTCCAGAGCTTTGCCGGCAATACGGTGTTTCAACGTCACACCCGCCAGATACTCCATGGCAATGAAAGACTGGTCGCCGTGCTTGCCAATCTCGTAGATGGTGCAGATATTGGGGTGGCTGAGGGCGGAGGCGGCGCGGGCTTCGCGTCGAAAGCGCTCCAGTGCCTGCGGATCTTGCGCCACATTGTCGGGCAGAAACTTCAAGGCAACGAAGCGGCCCAGGTCGGTATCCTCGGCCTTATATACGACCCCCATCCCGCCGCCGCCAAGTTTCTCAACGATGCGGTAGTGCGAAACGGTCTGGCCAACGAGTTGGGAAGGAGTGGCCATTGGCGGGAATGGTAGGACGAAATAGGAAGGCGGTCAACGATGTCAAATATCCAGAACAACATGGGTGGACCGACTCTACCGGCCGCTTCTGCGCTCACGCTCGAGGATCATCTGGTCGAAGGCGTGCAGCAGGGACTCGCGCTCGGAGTAAGGGCCGGGCTGGTAGGCGCGCGAGCTGATGCCAAGCTGCGAAAGCTCGGAGATACCCCAGTCCTCGCGATTGGTAAGGTCCCAGAAATCAATGGCGTCGTTGGCCTGAAATTCGGGCTTGGCCATTTCCCTCGGGTGGAAGTGCCACTCGCAGATAATCTCCGTGCGGTTCACCGCTTTCGGCCACAGGGTGTGAGTCATCATGTAGTCGGGATGAAGGCTGAGCAGGAAGTTGGGATAAATGGCGTAGTAGCAAACCTTGTGGCGGTCCTCTTCGCTCAGGCCGGGAAGGTAGTCGCGGCGGCGCTTGCCGTCAATGCTCATAGTCTCGGCATCGCCCTTAAAGCCCATGGTGCCCCCGATGTAGGTGGGGTGGGGTGTTTCATTGTCGGCGCCCATGTAGTTGGTCAGGCGGTTGAGAGCTGGATGCAGCACCGGGCAGTGCAGGCACTCGTTGTAGTTGAGGATTACAAGTTTCCAGTTGGCCTTGACGTCGTAGACGGTGCGCTTGTGCAGGCGCAGATCCGCCATCTGCCAGGCAGCGAACTTGCCTGGCAGGTCGGCTATTTGTCTCTCCAGCGGGTCAGGCTGGGCCGCCAGGTTGATGAAGATATGGCCGTCCCACACGCCGGAGTGAACGCGGTTCAGCGGATAGTCTTCGCGGCAGAAACCGCCCCCTTCCTCCATGTGAGGGGCACCGATAAGGCGGCCATCAAGGCCGTAGGTCCAGCCGTGGTAGGGGCATTGGAGGCGGCCGGCAAAGGTTCCCTGCGGCTCCGTACACATGCGCGTGCCGCGATGGCGGCAAACGTTGTAGAAGGCGCGAACCTGCCCGCCCTGGTCGCGGGTAACGATGATACTTTCGCCCGAGAGCTCGCGCAGGAAGTAGTCACCCGGGCGCGGGATCTGGTCGGCGCGTCCGGCACATACCCAGGAGCGGCAAAAGAAGCGTTCCATCTCCTGCTTAAATACCTCGGGATCGGTGTAATACCGCGCAGGCAATGTTTTAGGGGTGGGCACCACGTGTGTGCTCATGATTCGCTCCCGTGCCGAACAAAGGCGATTATGCCACGAGGCAGCAAGGGCCACGGGCACTCAGCCAGCAACTTGAAATTTGAGTTCGGCCATGTTCCGTGAGCCGCATCGTAGAGCAGGCCGGGACACGGACCGAAATGGGAATTTGATGTATTTTTCAACGCTGTTTAGAGGTCAGTCCACTGAACCAATTGTCACAGACAGGAAAAAACAGCAGTTTTGCCGGAAATGTAAAAACATTGCTTGACTCCGTAATCCGTAGGATGGTATAGCAGCCAGACCATTTGTGAAAGGGAGGCTGCCGCCATGGGCGCTTCAACGGTAAAACCGGTTCTTGCAGGACCCCGCCATCTGATGAGAGCTCTCTGTGCCGTGAGCGTTGGCATTGCCATGATGCTGGTGTGCATCCCCTTGTTCGGCCAGACCGACAGGGGCCGTATTCTGGGAAACGTTCATGATTCTACTGGCGCCGTATTAGTGGGCGCCAAGGTGACGATCACCGACGTACAAAGAGGTATTCCCCGCCATCTGGTCACGGACAGCGCGGGCGCCTTCCAAGCTCCCGACCTGCAGCCGGGCACTTACAACATCCGCGTGGAATCTCAGGGTTTCAAGGCTGAAGAGCGGCCAAACATCCTGATTGAAGTAGGCAAGGATGTGCGGGTGGACTTTGGACTGCAACCCGGGCAAGCCAATGAGACTGTAACCGTCAGCTCCGAAGTGCCGCTGGTGAACACCATCAATGCCACCCTAGGCGGGACGGTGGACAACAAGACCATCAACGAGCTGCCGCTGAATGGCCGTAACTACCAGAATCTGCTTTCCTTGCGTCCGGGCGTGATGGTTTATGCCGGCGGCGGTCCCTGGACACAAGTGGCTAACGGCATGCGCCCGGAAGATACCAGCTTCGTGGTTGACGGGATAAGCGACGACGAAGCCTTCATGGGCTTGAGCATCACCAATGCGGCGGCGGTGGCGGGCGACGCAGCCACCCTGCTGCCCATTGACGCCATTCAGGAATTCAACGTGGAAGAAAACCCCTCCGCCGAGTTCGGCTGGAAGCCCGGCGCCATTACGACCGTGGGATTGAAGTCAGGTACCAACCAGCTGCACGGCACCGCCTACGGCTTCGGCCGCTCCGATTCCTTCGATGCGCGCAACTTCTTCAACCGCACCCCCGATCCCAAGACGCCGGTGAGCCTGGAGCAGTACGGCGGCACGCTGGGGGGTCACATCATCAAGGACAAGCTGTTCTACTTCGGCGGCTATGAAGGCCAGCGCTACACGGTGGGAAACTCCTTCGCCTACAGTTTGCCGACGACCGCTTCGGTGGGCGATCCGACTATCAGCATTCCCGACGCGGAAGCCGACCTCAAGGCCCAGGGCATTCCCATAAGCCCGGTCAGCCTGGCCGTCCTGCCTCTTTACGGGCCTAACAACACGCCGTCCTCCAGCATTACGAGGGGCTTCAACAACGTCAACAGCTCCAATAACGCGCTGGGGAAAATTGACTATCACGTCAATGAACGGCACAGCCTGAGCGGGTCGTACTTCTTCGGCAACGACAAACTGGTGGCCGAGGACTCGCCGGAAACTCAGCCTTTCTTTTTGACCCAGATTCACTCCCGCGCGCAGACTCTGGCCGCCCACGAAACCTGGGTAGCCAACTCGCGTACCGTGAACGACATCCGGTTCGGGTTTACCCGCTATACCTTGAGCATTGCCCCCAGCGACCAGAATAAGCCCGCCAGCAGTTACGGCTTGAATACCGGCGTCACCAACCCAGTGCTGGGCGGCTTGCCGGGAATCCGGGTAAATGGCTTCACCGAACTCGGCGGCTTTCCCAGCTTCCCCAAGTACGTTGGTCCGGACAACACCATCTCCCTGCAGGACAACATCTCCTACCTGCGGGGCAAACACGCGCTGAAGTTCGGCGGCGAACTGCGTGATTTGAGAGTGCACCAGGGCACGTGGCGCAAAGGCCGCGGCGAATTCCGCTTTGGTTCGCTGGAAGATTTTCTAGCCGGCACTCCCAAGCGGGCCACGCTTCTGGCCGGCGTTCCCACCCGCTATTTGAATCAGTGGGAATATTCCGGTTTCGCGCAGGATGACTGGCGCATAACCCCAAAGGTGACCATCAATCTGGGGTTGCGCTATGAATACGACGCTCCTCCCACCGAAGCCCACAACCTGCTGGGCAACTGGGAACCCACGGTCGGCTTAGAGCAACTGGGCAAGAACATCAGTTCCATCTACAAGCCCGATCACCGGAATTTTTCGCCTCGCGTAGGCCTTGCCTGGGACGTGACGGGCAACGGCACTACCGTGGTCCGTGCCGGCGGCAGCCTGATCTACGACGTGCTGACCATGAATACGTTCCTCTCCCAGCAGAACCTCCAAAACGCGATTACTCTGGGTCTGGGCGTGCTCCCCACCGGCGCTCCCCTGGTGGTAAATGGGGTCACGACACCGGGCGTGGGGAACATCACGGCCAGCGCTGTGACCATTCCCGGATCGTCTCTGAATTGGAATGGAAACCCCATCTTTCCCAGCAACGTGACCAGCTTCCTGCAGTGCGGGGATGGGGTAGGCAATGATCCGGGTCCCTGCGACATCATGGCCATGGATCGCAACTACCGCAACCCCTACGTCACCAACTGGACATTGGGTATTGAGCACGCCTTTACCGCCAACCTTTCGCTGGATGCTTCCTACGTCGGCAACCACGGTACGAAGCTGACCGGCATTTTCGACATCAACCAGATCAACCCCCAGTCTCCGGCAGAACTTGCCTGCGGTCACTGCGAAGCCAACTCTGACCGTCCCTACGCGGCCCGGTTCCCGTATCTTGAGTTCATCAACTTCATGTCCAACCCTTTCAAGTCGAACTATAACGGCCTGCAAGCCACGCTCAACGCGCGCAACATGCATGGCCTTACGTTCATCGCCGGCTACACCTACTCCCACTCCCTGGACGATATGTCCTATAACTGGAACCAATATCTGCCGCAGAACAGCATGAATCCCAACGCCGAGTACGGGAACAGCGACTTCGACATTCGGCACCGGTTCACGCTGTCAGTCACCTATGCACTGCCCAGCAAAAAGTCGCCGCTGCAGCTGCTGGAGGGCTGGCAGGTAAATTCCATCGTGAGCCTGCAGAGTTCGATGCCCTGGCAGACCTTTGATTCCGGCAATGACCTCAGCGCAACCGGCGAATTCGCTGATCGCTGGAACTTCTTCGGCAATCCCGCCGACTTTAAATCGGGAGGCCCCAATCCCATTCCCTGCTTCGGGTTTGGAGGAACCACCGGTTGCTCGCCTACTATTCCCGGACCGTGCATGCAAGCCGCCAGCGCTATGGGGCCGGGAGCCGTCGCTTCCCTCAACAACCTGGGCTGCTATATGGCCGGCAACTCGGTCATGATTCCGCCTGCGGTGGGCACCTTCGGCAACCTGGGACGCAACGTGTTCCGCGACACTGGTTACCGCAACCTGGACCTTTCGATCGCGAAGAACTTCCACTTCAAGGAACGGCTGACAGCGCAGTTCCGGGCGGAATTCTTCAACATCCTCAACCATCCCAACTTTGCCAACCCCTGGGACGGTACCAGCGGCTATGGGCCGGCAGGCGGATTTACGGATCCATCGTTCCCGGGCTCGTTCGGCTGCGCATGCGGCACGCCCGATACAGCCGCCGTCAACCCGGTGCTGGGATCGGGCGGCGCGCGCGCCATCCAACTCGGCTTGAAAATGATCTTCTAGGCGGGAAACAGGTCGCAGGCAAACGAGGGCCGAGGCTGATTCGGCCCTCATTTTTATCGCGGTTTGGCTGCGGTGATCAGCTTCCCAGGGCAATTGCAGGCTGGTCCCGAAAGCTCTGGAGTGAGGGGGAGTCGTGGCCAAGGGAGTGCAGGCGCCGCGCCGCTACGAGCGAGTGGTGCAGCAGATCGAGCAATGGATCCTGGATGGCAGCATGAAGCCGGGGGATCAATTGCCCGGCGAGCACGAACTGGCGCAGCAGTTCGGTGTAAGCCGCACCGCGGTGCGGGAAGCGGCCAAGACGCTGCGGGAAAAGGGGCTGGTGGAGCCTTGTTCCGGCCGCGGAACATTTGTCACCCATGGCATGTCGCAGGTCATGCGCCAGTCGCTGGACCTGATGGCCAAAATGGGGCAACTGGATGCGAGCGCCCACCTGGGCGAGGTGCGCAAGATCCTGGAACCTCACATTGCAGCATTAGCGGCCACACGCGTGCAGGGAAAGCATCTGCGCACCATGCGGGAAGCCTTCCAGTCCATGGATGAAAACCTGGATGACCCCGACGGCTACATCGAGGCTGACCTGGAGTTTCACCTGGCGCTGGCGCAAGCGGCCGGCAATCCTCTGATTTTGTCGCTGCTCGATTCCATCGTTGGCTTGCTGCGGGAAGAGCGCATACGTCTGTTCCAGATCAAGGGCGCGCCTGAGCGCAGCCAGCGGCACCACCTGCGGATCCTGGAAGCGGTTGCGCAAGGCGATTCGGAGGCGGCACGCGAAGCCATGCGCGCGCACCTGCAGGAAGTCCGGAAGTTTTCCTCGCAGTAGAACAGTCGGGAAGGAAATTCCATGGGCAATCGTAGCGGAAGTACGCGGAAATATGGTCTAAGCCGTGCCTCAAGCGGGGCAATCCTAATGGCGCTAATTGCGGCCGCAGTGGGCGTGGGCACAGCCATGGCGGCTGAGTCGCAGGCAGAGCAGCAGGCTGTGCGCCAAGCTGACCAGGCGTGGGTAAACGCCATGAACAAGTGGAACAAGCCGGCCTTAAGCGGGCTGATGGCACCGGGCTTCGGCTGGACCGACGCCAGCGGGCGCACCCTCGACCAGCAGCAGTTTCTGCAGGGCTCAGCACAGAGCGCGCCGGCGGGAAGCGAAATCAAGCTGCACGACTATTCCACGGTCATGTTCGTCACCGGAGCCGAGAAAACGCCGGGCGCGCACGTGCGCTTCGTTCGGGTATGGGTAAACGAGGCGGGCAAATGGCACATTCTGCTGGGCCAGCAAACTAACATCGGGGGTGGCACGAAGAAGGAGCAGGCCACAGTGCCGGCGGGAACACCATGCGAAAACCCGTGCAAGACCGTTCCCTACCACGGGAGTTCGGAAGAGCAGCAGGTGGTGGAATCGTGGCAGGCGCTGGAAACCGCGGTCAATCAGCGGAATGCCGACGAGTGGGCGCGGCACGTGGGCGATGAGTTCGTTTTCAATGTGAAGGAAAACGGCAACCCTCTGACCAAGGCCGATCGCGTGGCCACCATTCGCAAGCAATCTTCCAGCAGCCAAGTGACGGACATAGGGGCAGTGGTGCCCGGCTCCATGGATGTGCGCGTGTTCGGCAACACCGCCGTCATGCGCGACACTCAGCAGCCGACAGTTCACCTCAGGCCGTATCGCGCCATGCGCGTCTGGGTGAAGCGTGATGGACACTGGCAACTGGTTTACAGCCAGCAGACAACAATTCAGAGAGTGGGCAGTACACGTTAGAGGCACAATAGGTTAGCACAGTCATACGAGCTGCCTTTCTCATCTTCAACTGCTCTCTGACTGTCGGCTCTCTACAAAGGCGACAATTCATCCTCCTTCTCTTCCTTCTTCCCCGTAGCCAGCTTATTTTCCAGAAACTCTCGGGCCAAGTCCTTGCCCCCAAGGCCGAATGCGAGGGCCAGGCCCAGCATGACGGCGCCAAAGGCGGTTCCGAAAGCTATCAGCATGGTTTCTTCGGCAACGCCCAGCACCTCGAGCACCATGGATAAAGCGAAGATGCTGATTATGACCCTGATCGAGATACTCAACAGGCGCGACGATCGAAAGTTCGCGTTGACCGCAGCCAACAGCGCCGCCCGGGCGAAAAAGCTGGCCGCCAAAAATCCAAAGAAGAGAATGATTAAGGCTACAAAGAGCCGGGGCAAAAACAGAAAGAAGCGCGAGATATACTCCTGCAGTCCCGCAATCCCGAGCACGCTTATGCCAAGAAGAATGAAACCGACCCAGGCTACCCAGAAGACAAGGCGGCTTACCAGTTCCGTGGAGGAGGGCAGTGCTGCCCGATTCAGCAGCCGGGTAGCGCCTGCGTTTTCCGAGAGCCTGGAGAAGTTCGTCAGGCGCAGTATGCTGCGCGCGAGCAGCTTCAGGAGGTAGGCGATCACCCACCCGACGAAAGCAATGACCAGCATCACTACCAGACGAGGCAAGTAGTGGGCAACGGTTCTAACCATCTGCTGAAAGGCCTGCGTCAGTTCGGTGACGATCATTTCTCTCATAGCTGCCTCACTTTCCATTCGCCCACACTTGGAGCAGGTACGGCTTCAGCCGCTCGAACTCGCAGCAGAGCGACTCCACATTTTTCTCCAGGTCCTCCCAGGAGCCATCTCGAGTTTCCTGCAGAAAGCTTAAGGTTCTGCCGCGGTACAAAGGCACCAGGGCCTGCACAATGTGATCGCGATTAATCACCGACTTGTGATAGGCCGCCCCAAACTCGAACACGGTCCTGGCCCACAACTCCGCGGGATAACAGAACTCCGGCACCGGCAGGGCGGCGATCTTTTGCAGTTCCGCCAACGTCGAATCCGAAAGAATGGAGCGGAAGACGGGCTCCAGTTGGGCGATTCCGGCCACAAACATCTCGCGCAGCTGCTTGCGGCTCACGCGCGCCGTTTCTGACCTGATTTCTGCCGGCGTGCCGAGCGTGGGCACGGGTTGCGAGCCGGTTATCGCGCTCCACTGCGGATAGTGGCTGTCCAGCGAAGCAAACAGGGCGCCCACCGTCCGGCGCATGGCCCCCACCAAGTCGCTGGCTCCCCGCCCGGGTGGCGCCTTCGTCCCCAGAAAAGCCTGGCACACCCGGTAATTGCCTGTGATGGCTGTAACCATAAGGCTAAGCTCCGGGCCGATTCTTCCCCACTCTTCCTGCCAAATTCCGTTGCTCAGAAAGTCCGTGGCCAGGCGCCCTGAAATCGCGAACTCTGAGGCGTAGGGTTCGCGGATTCTATACCCGTAGATAGCGCGCGTCATCGGGTAGAGCAGGCCCCGCATCAGCACGCCTTCGGACCTCTGCCGGCTGTAGATGGGCGCAACCAGGTCGAAACTGTCGCGGTAGACAGGCCGGGCAAGCCGTTGCAGCCAGTCTGGTTCGATGGCCGTCGCGAGGGGTGAAACTACCACACAGGCCTTGGCGCGCAGCAGGTCGGCAGCCGCGAGGATTGTTTGCAGGGCCGTTCCAGGCTCCGGGCTGCGCCCATACTGCGTGCTGATGGAATGCAAGGTTCGTAACGTGTAAACCTTGGAGGCGTTCCACACATCGTCAATGGACGCCTTCATCACCAATTCCGGCGTCCCGTCCTGCGACCCTCCATCCGCGTTGATGATGGCTGCTCGTTCCCGGGGAAAGCATTTGAGAATGCCGGCCTGAATTGCGCGGACCACGGTGTCGATGGTTTTGGCATTGTTGTGGGTGGGCAAACCCACGAGGATGTCCACTTCGCCGACATTGATGAGCTGGCGAAGAAAATCATCCGTCAAAAGCGTTTCTCCGGCCAATTCAGCCTCCGAGCTGAGCTTTAACGCTGAAGCCATGGTGCCGCGCCCCCACCCACTGGCGTCAGATCCGGCGCAGCCGGAACCAGAAAAACTGGTATGGCCCCATGGTCAAAAGGTAAGGTAGATCGCCAATGCGGGGAAAAATATTTTTGCCGAACATCTCAATCAGAATATTCCCTTTGTAGCGCTTCAGGTCCAGTTCCACCGCCTGCGCGGCGCTGGAAAGATTATTCACCACCAGGATCATCTCCTTGCCTAATTGCCGCACGTAGGCCAGCACCCGGTGATTGGCCGGGTGCAGAAACTCGATAGAACCGGAGCCGAACACGGGCGTGGAACGGCGAATGGCCATGATGTGTTTCATCCAGGAAAGCAGCGAGTGCTCCGTGCGCTTCTGTGACAGCACGTTGACGGCCGGGTAGCCATACACCGGGTTCAGAATCGGCGGCGAATAGAGGGCCTCCGGATCGGCCGTGGAAAAGCCTCCATTCCAGCCGGCGCTCCACTGCATGGGCGTGCGCACTCCGTTGCGGTCGCCCAGGTGAACATTGTCGCCCATGCCGATCTCATCGCCGTAATAAATGATGGGCGTGCCGGGCAGCGACATGAGCATCCCGTTCATCAGTTCGATTCGCCGCCGGTCGTTATCCAGCAGTGGCGCCAGACGGCGCCGGATGCCCAGGTTCAGGCGCATGGCCTTGTCGGTGGCATAGATGTCGTACATGTAGTCGCGCTCCATGTCGGTGACCATTTCCAGGGTCAGTTCGTCATGGTTGCGCAGGAAAAGACACCACTGGCAGTTGGAGGGAATGCCAGGCGTCTGCTGCAGAATCTCCGTGATCGGCTTGCGGTCTTCCAGCCGCAGCCCCATGAACATCCGCGGCATCAGGGGAAAATGGAAGGCCATGTGGAATTCATCGCCCTCGCCAAAGTAGGGCCGCAGATCCGCCGGCCACTGGTTGGCTTCCGCCAGCAGCATCGTGCCCGGAAAGTGCTCGTCTACCTTGCGGCGCAGTTCCTTGATTACCCCGTGCGTTTCCGGCAGGTTCTCACAATTGGTGCCTTCCCGCTCAATGAGGTAGGGAACGGCGTCCAACCGGAAGCCGTCAACCCCCAGCTCCAGCCAGAACTTCATCACGTTCCACATCTCCTCCCGTACCGCGGGGTTGTCATAATTCAGGTCGGGTTGGTGGCTGAAAAAGCGGTGCCAGTAGTAGGACTTCGAAATGGGGTCCCACGCCCAATTCGACATCTCTGAATCCAGGAAGATGATTCGGGTGCCACGATACTTCGTGTCCGTATCGCTCCACACATACCAATCGCGCTTGGGATTGTCCTGGGAGCTGCGTGATTCCTGGAACCAGGCGTGCTGATCAGATGTGTGGTTCGCCACCATCTCGATGATCACCCGCAGCCCTCGATCATGCGCGCTTGAAAGAAAAGTCTTGAAATCCTCCAGCGTTCCATAGATGGGGTGAACCGAGTTGTAGTCAGAGATGTCGTAACCATCATCCCGCAGAGGAGACGGGAAAAACGGCATCAGCCAGATTGCATTCACGCCAAGTTCCTGCACATAATCCAGCCGCTGCGCGAGGCCCTGAAAGTCGCCGATGCCATCGCCGTTGCTGTCAAAAAAACCGCGCACGTGGACCTGGTAGATGATGGCGTCTTTGTACCAACCGGCTTCGCGCTTCAATGCCAACCGTGTTTCTCCAGGAGAGGCGCTCGCCTGAGCGCCGGCCTCATAGGATAGCAATACCGGCTAAGATCCCTTTCAGTGGTTTTCAGAGGGAGTCTTCAGGTAATAACTCAGAACTCTAATTTTCCGGGACGACGGGATGAACTTCCCTGCGACGAGACTACGAAACCTCATTCGCAAGCCCGGCGGCGAGCTGCTTGGAATCGTGTTTCTCTCCCGCCCGCATCTGCTCTTCTCCGGAGTCGAAGACCCTCTGCATCAGGACGGCCGCGATGAGCATGAAACATCCGCCGGCGACAACCGCGGTCACGCGATTGTTGCCCAGCAGGTGGCTCATCACCCAACCGAAAAACAGCGACGCAATGATCTCCGGGGTCACGATAAAAAAGTTGAAGATGCCCATGTAAACGCCGATCTTCTCTTTGGGCAGCGATCCGGCCAGCACGGAATACGGCATAGCGAGCGTGCTGGCCCAGGCAATCCCCACGCCCACCATGGTCAGCAGCAACACATATCTGTCGTGAATGAAGGCAACGGAAATCAATCCGATTCCGCCCGCCACCAGGCTCAAGCTGTGGGTGTGCTTGCGTCCCAGCGCACGCGCCAGGGGCGGAAGGGCGAAGGAAAACGCGAAGCAGACCGCTGAATAGAGGCCAAAACAGATACCGCCCCACTCCACGCCCGCCGAATATAGCGGTGACGAGGTGTCAGGCGCGCCAAAGATATTGCGGGCCACGGCGACCGGGAAATACAGCCACATACAGAAAAGTCCAAGCCAAGTCAAAATTTGCACGGGCGCCAGCTGCCGCATGGTTTTGGGCATCTTGGCGATCGAATCGATGATTTCCGCAGCATTGGCGGTGAGACCGCGTTTTTCCCCTTTTCTGCGGCGGAACGCGTCCGGGTCGTCGGGAGGATATTCCTTTGTGGTGACGATGGTCCAGAGAACGGCTCCGAAAAACAGGGCCGCCCCGAGGAGGAATGAGAGACGCACAGTAGGGGGAATCGCGCTTCCCGCGGCGCCTTTTCCGAGACCCACCCAGTTGGCGAGCATCCAGGGAAGCGCGGAGGCAATAACGGCGCCGGCTCCAATGAACAGGCTCTGCATGGCGAAGCCGCGGGTGCGCTGTTGCTCGGGAAGCAGATCGGCAACGAAAGCGCGAAACGGCTCCATGCTGATGTTGATGGAAGCATCCAGAATCCAGAGCAGCCCGGCGGCCATCCACAGCGCCGACGAACGTGGCATCAGGATGAGGGCCAAGGGACTCAGAGTTGCGCCGGCCAGAAAGTAGGGACGACGGCGGCCGAGGCGCCCCCAGGTATGGTCGCTGGCGTGGCCGATAATCGGTTGCACGATCAGCCCCGTAAGGGGTGCGGCGAGCCAGAGAATGGGTATTTGGTCGGCACGAGCGCCCAGGTACTCATAGATGGCGCTCATGTTGGCCATTTGCAGTCCCCAGCCAAACTGAATGCCGAAGAATCCGAAGCTCATGTTCCAGATTTGCCAGAACGACTTGCACGGCTTTTCCATCTGCACCGCCTGAATCATGGAGTAGTTGCACGATTCAGTGACTATTGCAATCAGTTACAGACCCAGACTCATTTTCACCGGTCGAAGAGTGTCGCCAATTCCTTCAGCCTGGCCGCGATTTCTTCGCTGGCGGCTCCGGGCTTCATACGCCATCTCCAGTAACCGCTCGGCATGCCAGGCAGGTTCATGCGTGCTTCACTGCCCAGACCCAGAGTGTCCTGCATGGGGACAATGGCCGTGTTCGCTACTGACGCCATAATGCCGCGAATCAGCACCCAGTGGATCGGCTCGTCCTGGAAGCCGAGATAGGCACGCGCGTAAGCGTGCTCTTTAACAACATCTTCCGCGGTGCGGGTGCTATCGTGGACGCCACTGCTCGTCCACCAGCCCACCACGGTATCGTTGTCGTGGGTTCCAGTATAGGCCACGAGATTGTGCACATAGTTATGGGGCTTGAACGTGGGCGCCTGGGGATCGTTGCCAAACGCGAACTGCAGTATGGCCATGCCCGGCAGCCCGAATTCATGACGCAGCGCTTCGACTTCCGGCGTAATGACGCCGAGATTCTCCGCGATGATGGGCAGATCGCCAAGTTCCCTGCGGAGCACAGCAAATAATTCTTTGCCCGGTCCTTTGACCCAGCGGCCATTGACCGCGGTGGTTTCATTGGCCGGCACCTCCCAGTAGCCTTCGAAACCACGAAAGTGGTCGATGCGGATGAAGTCATAAAGGCGAAGCGCGGAACGCAGCCGCTCGACCCACCATTGAAATCCGGTCTGCTTCAGCCGGGGCCAGTTGTATATCGGATTGCCCCAGCACTGTCCAGTGGCGCTGAAATAGTCAGGGGGAACGCCGGCAATTTTGACCGGATTCCCGCCTTCATCGAGAAGAAAAAACTGCCGATTAGTCCAGACATCAGCGCTGTCGTGCGCTACGTAGATGGGCAGGTCTCCAATGATGCTTATATTGCGCTCCCGCCCGTAGGCCCTCAGTTTCTGCCACTGCTGGAAGAATGCGCACTGGAGAAATTTTTGAGCCTTGATTGCGGAAGCCAGCTCCTTGCTTTGGCGCTCCAGGGCACCGCTTTGGCGTGCAGCTATGTCGGCAGGCCACTGCGTCCAGGCTACCTGATTGTGTTTCTCCTTTACCGCCATGAAGAGAGCGAAGTCCTCCAGCCAGCTCGCATTGGCGCGAACGAATTCGTCAAACCCACTCCGATCTTCAGCCGGAGCATTGGCGAAGAAATTCGCTGCGGCCTTTTGCAGCAAAGGCGACTTGAAACGGCTCACGGCATCGTAATCCACAGTTTCCACCGGGAAGGCGGGGACGTGACTCAGGTCGTTGCGGCTCAAGAAGCCTTGCTCGGCCAGGTGATCGAGGCTGATGAGCAGCGGATTTCCTGCGCTTGCGGAAAAGCATTGGAAGGGGGAATCAGCGTAGCCGGTTGGATTTAGAGGAAGGACCTGCCAGAGTTTCTGTCCGGCAGCCTGCAGAAAATCGATGAAGCGATAAGCCGCCGGACCGAAGTCGCCAATCCCTTGGCCTCCCGGGAGAGATGTCGGATGCAGCAAAATCCCACTGGACCGGGAAAACCTCATGGGAGAACCATAAACACTCGAGGCACACCAGGCAAGGCGGAAGCCCTGAGATTAAGCTTTCTTGCTCACCACCGCCTCGATGCTGGTGCCGAAGTCCTTGAGCATAACGACTGCGGCATTGCGCCCGGGCGCGCCGCTCACCGAGCCGCCGGGATAGGTGCAGGCTCCGGTCTGGTAAAGGCCAGGGATGGGCATGCGGTGCTGCGCCCAGCCCGGCATCGGCCGCATGGGTCCGGTTTGCGCGGCATTCTGCGCGCCGCCATGGGCGCTGCCATGCCAGAAGTGGGGGTTCATGCGCTCAAAATCAATCGGGCTTTCGATGAACTCGCCCAGGAACTTGTCAGGCGTAAGGCTGGGGCAGAAGCGCCGCAGTTGCCTGAGATTGGCTTCGGCAACCTGCTTCTTGATTTCGTCCCAGTGTTCCGGGCCCTGCTTGATGTCATACGGATACCAGGTGACCAGCTTGAGCGTATGCATGCCGGCGGGCGCGCGGGTGGGGTCGGCGGAGGTGCAGCAAATGCAGTGCATGGGCGGGTCTTCGGTGTTGATGTTGCCGCAGGCATCGTCAAAAGCCACACGCAGCGCGCGTTCGGGCGAGACCAGCAGGCCAGTTTCCGCCGGCGAAATGGTGCCGCCGCCCTCCAGCGGGAAGACCGGCGGAGCGGTAGTGGCATAGTGGCTGACGAACATGGCTTCCTCGGCCTGCCAGGTATCCACACCATCCAGGAAGTCCTGCGGCCAGAGCTCATGCGGCGCCATCTCCACCAGGTGCTTGATGTGCACCGTGGAGACCACAGCCTTGTCGGCGCGGTAAGAAGTGCCGTCGCTGCACTCCACGCCTACGCAGCGGCCATTCTCAATAATGAATCGCTCCACCCACTTATTCGGCAGAATCACGCCGTTGTGTGCTTCGATATAGCCACCCAGAGCCTCGGCGAGCTTGCCTGATCCACCTTTGGGCATGGGTCGCCCCGAGTGCTGCTGCCCAAAGGCGGTATAGGCCACGCGGCCAGAGACCGGCGCGTCGGGCGCCTCCGAGGTGATGTGCGCCATGAACACCATGAACGCCCGCGTGTGTTCGTCCTCATAATTGGCCTTGATAATTTCCCAGGCCGCCATGGCCAGGCGACGCTGCCACAGCTTTCCGCGCGGGTGGGCCGCCAGGCGCTCAGGAAGCGACGGGCCAAAGCCAATGGGTGTGAAGGTAGACTCGCGGAAGATGGGCGCCACCGAATTAAATTCCTCGTACATGCGGCGGTAGGCGGCGCCGTCCTTTTTAGAAAATTTGGAAAATTCGGCGATGGTGCGCTCTACATCGCGCCACTGGGTAATGTGCGTGCCATCCAGAAATGCCATGTGCAGTATGGGATCGGGGTCAATGTATTCCAGTCCGTAATCGCGCAGGGGAATCTCGTTGTTGCGCAGCATGGGGTTGGACTGGATGAAGTATTGCGCGGTGGAGCAGACGTCGTCTTTGAAGCCGCGCAGCGTCAACTCGGCCGTCTTGACTCCGCCGCCGATAGTGGGCCGCCCTTCCAGCACCACGCAGCGATAGCCCGCCTTGCAAAGATAGGCGGCGGTAATCAGGCTGTTGTGGCCGGCGCCGGCGACCACCACGTCATAGCGCTCCGGGCGCGGGCCCTGCTGGCCAATGGCCGCCAGCGGCTTGAGAACCAGGGGTGCGACTGCCGCCCCTTTGAGAAAACCACGCCGAGTCATATCGCCCATGATGTGCTCCTATTTCTCCGTGGACTTGCCCGCTGCGGCGGGTGGCACGCCGGCCGCCGTCCCCTGCTGCAGCGAAGGCGAGGAGTGGCACGTGCTGCACACGGTTTTGGCGTGATTCTTTTCGTGGCAGGAGATACACACGCCCATCGTCGTCACGCTGGTCCTCTCATACATCGCTGGCATCTCCTGCACCGGGCCGTGGCAATTCTGGCATTTCAGGCCCGCGGCCAAGTGAAAGCGATGTCCCCACTTCACGCCCGGCATCACTTTGTAGACACGCACCCAGGGGATGGCCTGATGATTCTGGTCAAACTCTGCCAGTTTCTTGATCGACGGTGAATCGCTGGCCACGGATTGATGGCAGGTCATGCAGGTCGCCGTGGCGGGGTAGGTCATCATCGTGCCAGGGTCGGGATTGGTGTGGCAGAACTGGCAACCGATTTTCAGCGCCAGGTGGGTCTTGTGACTGTAGGGCAAAGGCTGCGTGGGCGCGGCCGGGTGCAGCGGGTTGTCGGGCACGAGCTGAGGCGGATATTGGGGCGCGCTCTGAGCCGGCAACATCACGGCAGCAAAAAGCAGGACGGCCAGCACTGCAACGAACAGCGCGAGAATTGGCTTAGGTTTCACAACCTCACCTCCCGTTCTCCTAGGTTTTCTTGCTGACCACCTCTTCAATGCTGGTGCCGAAATCTTTGAGCATGACCATGGCCGCATTCCGACCGGGCGCGCCGGTAACCGAGCCGCCGGGATGGGTAGTCGCTCCCGTCTGGTACAGGCCCGGAATGGGCATGCGGTGCTGCGCCCACCCCAGCATGGGGCGCATAGGCCCGGATTGCGCGGCGTCGCTCCGGCCGCCGTGGGCGCTGCCATGCCAGAAGTGCGGATTCATGCGCTCAATATCCAGCGGGCTGGTAAGGAAGCGCGCCAGAATTTTGTCGTCGGTCAGGTTGGGCGAGAAGCGCCGCAGGTAGTTCAGGTTGGCCTCGTCCACCTGGTGCTTGATTTCGTCCCAATGCTGCGGGCCTTCCTTCAGGTTGTAAGGCTGGAAGCCGATGATCTTGACGGTGTGCATGCCCGGAGGCGTGCGCGAAGGGTCAGGTACGCTGCAGCAGATGACCTGCAGGGGCGGCTGGTTGAGATTGACCACGCCGGACGTGTCGTCCAAACCGAAGCGCAGCGCGCGGTCGGCGTTGGCGATCACGCCGGCTTCCGTGGGTGTCAGGCTGCCGCCCTGAACCGCATAGGTGGGCGGCATAGAGGTGGCGTAATGGCTGACGAACATGGTGCGCTCGCCCTGCCAGGTATCCACGCCATCGAGAAAGTCCTGGCCCCACAGCTGGGCGGGCGCCATTTTCACCAGGTGCTTGATGTGGATCGTCGAAACAACGGCCTTTGTGGCGCGATAAGAGCTGCCGTCGTCGCACTCCACGCCGGCACAGCGGCCGTTCTCGATGATGAAGCTGCGCACCCACTTGTTGGTGAGAATCACACCGTTATGGGCCTCGATGAAGCGGGCCAGCGCCTGCGTCAGCATGCCGGAGCCGCCCTTGGGCAGAGGGCGGCCGCCGTGCTGCTGGCCGGCGAAACCGTAGGCAAAGCGGCCGGTGGCCGGATCGTTAGGCGCTTCCGAAGAGAGGTGGGCCATGAACAGCAGGGCGGCACGGGAGTGGTCGTCTTCAAAACTGTCGCGGATGATCTCCCAGGCCGACATGGCCAGGCGTCGCTGCCAGAGCTTGCCGCGCGGCACCTTGGCCAGGCGGTCGTTCATGGGCGGGCCGAAGCCGATGGGATTGAAACTGGCGGCGCCGAAAACCGCCTTCACGGCGTCGAATTCGGCCACCATGCGGCGGTAGGCGGCAGCATCCTTTTTGGAGAATTTGCCGAACTCGACGGCGGTGCGGTCAATATCGCGCCATTGCGTGAGGTAAGCGCCGTCGCCAAACACCACGTGGAAGATAGGATCGGGCGTGATGTACTCCAGCCCGTAATCGCCAAGGTGGAGCTCGTTATTGCGGAGCAGCGGGTTGGCCTGGATGCCGCTATGGGCGGTGGAGCAGACATCGTCATGGACGCCGCGCAGAGTGAGTTGGGCGGTCTTAACTCCGCCGCCCACCACCGCGCGCCCTTCGAGCACCAGGCAGCGGTAGCCGGCCTTGGCAAGGTAAGCGGCAGTGATCAAGCTGTTGTGGCCGGCCCCGGCTACCACAATGTCAAAACGATCACCGGGCGCAGCTTGCGAGCGCAGGGAAAGGGGGCTGAGCGCCAGCGGGGCCAAAGCCGCGCCCTTCATGAAACCGCGCCGGGTGATGGCGCACATGCCACCCCTCCTTAATTTACGCGCGAGTGTTGTGTAGCGGTAAGCGGCGCATAATACCACAAAGCGGTCAGACCACCATACAACTTCCCTTCCGGCCTCTGGCCCTTACAAATTCGAGGGCATGACAACTGCCGCCGGGGCACTACAACCTTTTCTTCCTCACGCGCTCTGGTACAGCTTGGTCATCACAAACTCACGATGCCCGAGCGCCTCGGCGCAGGTCAGGCGGCCGTTGCAGGTGCGCAGCATGATGTCAATCAGCCGGTCTCCAGCTTCGGCGAGATTCATTTCGCGCCGCAGCAGGCCGGAGACGTCCAAGTCAATGTGCTCGCGCATGGTGCGCGCCGTTCGCGGATTGGCGGTGAGCTTGATGACCGGCTCAATGGGATTGCCGATCACATTGCCCTGGCCAGTGGGAAAAAGATGGACCACAAATCCGGCGGCCGCCTGCAGCGTCACGCACTCCGCCGCGGCGGAAGACGTGTCCATGTAGTAGAGCCCCGGGCCCTTGGCCGGCGCCTCCGCCGGCTTCAGCACGTCAATGAACTTCGCTTTCTTGCCGATCTTCTGCAGGTTGCCGAAGGCCTTCTCCTCAATCGTGGTCAGCCCGCCGGCGATGTTGCCCTTGGTGGGCTGCGATTCGGAGAGGTCGCTGGTTTTGTGGCGGTCAATCACCTCCTGGTAGGCGTTGAACACCTGCATGAACTTGTCGGCCACCTGCTTGCTGGCGGCGCGGCCCGCGCACACCACTTCGGCGCCGGTGAGCTCCGAGGTTTCGCCGAAGCAGGTGGTGACATGCAGCGGATCCAGCTTGTCAATCAGGTTTCCGACCGTAGGGCAGGAGCCCAGGCCGGAAGTGGTATCGCTCTCGCCGCATTTCGTTGAGACAAACAGGTCCTCGATGGGGCAGCACTCGCGCTGCTTTTCGGTAGCGCACTGCACGAACTCCTGCGCTTTGCGCGAAGCCGCCGCAATAGTGCTGATATCGCCGTTCGTTTCAATGGAAAAACCCGCGACCGGCTTGCCGGTGGCGGCAATGCCCTCAACCACGCGGCCGGTCCAGCTGGGTTCGATGCCGATAACCACGCAGGCGGCCACGTTGGGATTGCAGCCGGTGCCGATCAGGGTGCGGAAATGCAGCTCCAGATCCTCGCCAAACTGCAGCCGGCCATAAGCATGGGGGAGGGCCAGCGTGCCTTTTATGTTGTTGGCGACCGCTTCCGCGGCTGCGTTGGAAAGGTCATCCAGCGGAAGAATAATTACATGATTGCGGATTCCTACCCGGCCGTTTTCGCGGCGGTACCCGAAGAACTCGTAGCGTGCCATTCTCACCACCTCTTGGTCTTCAGATTGTGGACGTGAACGTGGCGTCCTTTGCCGATGTCGGCTACGGCGCGGCCCACATCGTGGCCGTATTTCAGGACGGTGTCGCCGGACTTGATGTCACGCAGCGCGATCTTGTGCCCGAGGGGCACCGGGTCCAGCGACTTAAGGGTGATGGTTTCGTCGGTCTCCATGATCCAGCCCGTCAAGTTCCCCCCTGGCTGCACATCCTCGACTACGACCACGCCGACGGTGTCAGCTTTGTCGTGGACGATAAAAGAGGTGGTCATCCGTTCTCTCCTCATTTATTGCGGAATTGAAACCACTACGGAGCTTGCTGTGCGGCAGCCCGCGGTGGGGAGTTGGCCAGCAGGCGAATAATTTCGGCGGCCGCCCTGGTGACTTCATCGCGCATGATTTTTTCGGCCTGCTCGGCATCGCGCGCCTTGATGGCGGCCAGCACCCCGCGCAGGCTTTTGATGCTCTCCTGGGAGCGCCGTGGCGAACGCTGCGGGTGGGCCAGGCCCAGCGCCCGCCAGCGCCGGATGCGGGCATGCAGCGTGGCAATCATGGACGACAGCGTTTCGCTGCCCGCGCCCTCAAACAGGACGTCGTAAAAGCGATTCTTCGCTCCCAGCAACACTTCGGGATCGGCGGCTTTATAAGCAGCGGCGGTGACGGTAAGCGCAGTCTGCAATTTGCGGAATTGCGCATCATCGGCATTCTTCACGAAAAGGCGAGCGGCCAGACCTTCGAGCACCGCGCGAATTGAGTACAAATCCTTGGCCTCGGCCAGCGTCAGCTCACGCACCACCGGCCCCTTATTGGGGATCATGGCGACCAAGCCTTCCGATTCCAACTGGCGCAGGGCTTCGCGAATCACGGTGCGGGAAACGCCCATCATCGCGATCAGTTCGCGCTCCACCAGCCGGACACCCGGTCCTAACCGGCCGCTGATAATCGATTGGCGCAACTCATCCACCACCTGGCGGCGCAGGGGGGCAGCAGCGCGAGGAATGGCGGAAAGCGCGGCGGCGCCGTTGGCCGGGGGCTGGCTTGACGAAGAAGTCATACTGTAATACCGTACTACCACTCGCCCGTCTTTTGTACATCGCGGGCCGTATCACGGTCAAGAGTTTCCACTCGAGGAAGAAACTCGATGAGCGCAGAACCGGTCAGAGTTGGCATCGTCGGATTGGGGCGCTGGGCCAAGGTTTTGACCCGTGCCGCGGCCAAATCCGACAAGCTGAAAATTGTTGCCGCCTTCAGCCGTTCGCCGGAGAAGCGGGAAACCTTTGAACGGGAAATGGGCGTGCCCGCCGCACCCGATCTTAAGACCATGCTCTCCTCGCCGGAAATCAAGGGCGCGATTCTCACCGTGCCCAACGAGCAGCACCTGCCGGTGGCGCGGGAAGTTGCCCGCGCGGGCAAACACGTTTACACGGAAAAGCCGATCGCCAGCACGCTGGAAGAGGGCCTGCAAATCGCCGCCCTGGAGAAGGAGCATGGAATCACGGTAACGGTAGGCCACAGCGCCCGCCTGATGGCCGGCGTGCGCAAAATCCGCGAAGCAATTGACAGCGGCGAACTGGGCCGGGTCGCCTTCCTGGAGGCCAACTTCTCCAACGAGCGCGCCCTGGAACTCACGCCCAGCATGTGGCGTTGGTATAAGGACCGGGCGCCGGGCGGGCCGCTTTCACAGCTGGCCATTCACCAGTTCGACTTGCTGCATTATTTGGGCGGCGAGATCGAGGAAGTAGGCTCCCTGGCTTCCAAGCTTTCGCCTGTGGGCGCCGAGGTGGATGACCAGTCCATGACGCTGCTGAAGTTTGCCGACGGTAAGGTCGGCTACGTGGGCTCGTGTTGGACCTCTCCCGGCGTCTTTGCGGTGCGCGTGTTCGGGTCGAAGGGCCTGATGCACTATGAAATTGATTTTGGCACCTGGGACACGCCTGACAAGCTGCACCTTACCTCCACGCTCTACATCCAGCGCGGTAAGGATGGCTACGGCAAGCGCCAGGAACTGGAGGTGCCGCCCAGCGACATGTTCCGCACCGAACTGGAGATGTTCGCGGAGAGCTGCCGCACCGGCAAGCCGGGCGAACTGAGCGCCAGAAACGGCAATATCGCCGTGGCCGTGGTCTATGCCGCGCTGCGTTCCATCGAGAACCAAGGCCGCTACACCAAGATCGCCGAGGTAATGGAAGCGGCGCGCGAGCGAGTAGCAGAGAGGAGCGCCATTGCCTAGCCGCTACTTTGTGGAGCTGACGCAGCCGGAGATTGCGGCCCACTTCAAGAAGAATCCGCTGGTCATTCTGCCGGCGGGAAGTGTGGAGCAGCACGGTCCCCACCTCCCTACCGGAACCGATATGTACGCTGTGGAGGTGATCGCGGAAGCGGTGGCCGAGCGCATGGATGGCCTGGTCCTGCCGGGAAGTCCGCTCGGCGTCACCCCGCTGCACATGCCCTATGAAGGCACGATTACGCTGAGCCCAGAAACCTACATGCGAGTGGTAGTGGAAACCTGTGCCTCCACCGCCAAACACGGGGCGAAGTATCTGTTGATCGTCAATTGGCACGAGGGCAACATCGCTTCGCTCTCCATCGCGGCCGAGGCGCTGCATCGCGAGCACGGCATGACGGTAGCGACGGCGCAGGCCTGCTACGTGGCCGCCGACCTTTTCGGTCCGGAGTGCAACGGGCTCACCCATGGCGGAGAAATCGAAGCCTTGGCCGTGCTGGCGCGGCGGCCGGAACTGGTGCATCTGGACCGCATTCAGAATTCCTCCGAACACGCGCACGCCAGCAAGATGGACAAACTGCGGCGCACGCGCAGCTATCAGCCGGTACTGACGGACATTCGCTCGATCGCGCCCACCGGCTGGTACGGCAGCCCGCAGCCGGCGACCGTGGAGAAGGGTAAACGCATGGTGAGCGCCATCGCCGACGCCATCGCCAAGGAGGCAACCCAGATTTTCCGCCAACTGGACGCGGTGCAAGGCGGCGTGGGCGAGGTCAAGCGGCTGCACCAGGTGGGCTGATGGCGCGAGTGTGCACGCAGGCGGAGGCGAAGCGGCTGGGATTGCCGGGACGCACCGCGCTGGAGCTGGTTTCCGGGGAGAAGGGCGCGCGGGCAATCACGCTTCGCCTGGTTGAGATTCCCGTTCCCTCGCCGGGAGAGACACCGCGTGGGCCGCACCAGCACAGCGATTTCGAAGAATGTATTTACGTGCTGTCAGGACGGGGCACCACTCACGCGGACAGCGGCACTTACGAGCTGCGAGGGGGAGACGCGCTGCTGGTTCCGGCCGGCGAGAAGCACGTGACGCGCAATACCGGCAACGAGCCACTGCTGCTGTTGTGCTTCTTTCCAGTGGCGGACATTTCCGGGGGTACCAGGGAACCAGGGGTTCGATCCTAGGCGGTCCAGGGGCCATCGCATGGACGTGGTATGTCTGCGGCCGGAAGCAGATTTCGCGCGCGTGGGGGCGCTGCCGCCGCCCTCGCTGAATGTGGTTTACCGCATGCCCGACAGCTGCGACCTGGGCAAAATCGTAAGGCAGGCGCGCGCGCTGGTCATTCCTGCCGTGGGCCCGCGCATTGCGCCCGCGCTGTTTGAAAATACGAAGCTGGAGCTGGTGCAGGTGACCGGCGCCGGGCTCGACCGACTCAACGAGGCGACGATGAAGCGCCTCGGCATCCCCGTGGCCAATGTTCCGGCGGCCAGCAACCATGCCGTAGCAGAATACGTGGTGACAGCAGCTGTCGTGCTCCTGCGGCGGCTGGCCTGGGCTGATAGCGAGATTCGCAGGGGAAATTACAGCCCGTGCCGGGAGAGCCTGGTGGCAGGAAACTTCAGTGGCCTTGAGGGATTACTGGCGGGCGTAGTGGGCCTGGGAACGATCGGGCTAGCCGTGGCAACGGCGTTTCACAAGATGGGCTGCCGCGTGTGCTATTACGATCCTGCGCCGCGCGATCGCGCTGCCGCTGAGGCGTTGGGGGCGCGGCCAGTATCCTTGCATGAATTGCTGGAGACCGCTGACGTCGTCAGCCTGCATGTGCCCCTGCTGCCGGAAACCAGGGGCATGATCGGGGAACGGCAACTAGCGAAGGTGAAAGCGGGTGCCGTGCTGATCCAGGCCTCGCGCGGCGGAGTCGTGGATGAAGTGGCCCTGGCCAGCCACTTGCGTGCCGGCCATTTGGGCGGTGCGGCAGTGGACGTTTACTCTAGCGAGCCGCCTGCAGCCGACGATCCCCTGCTGGCGCTGGCTGCAGAAGGCTGCGGCTGCCTCTGGCTGACGCCACATATTGCCGGGGTCACGCGGCAAGCTTCGGAAGTGCTGTTCCGAACGGCGTGGTCAAACGTCGAACGGGTGCTGGTTGCCGGGCAGCCGCCGTTGAACCGCGTGTACTGAACAGCTATCGGTCAGACGCTGTTTTCGGAAGGGCACGGCTTTAGCCGTGCCGCAAAGAAGCTTTTAGAATGCGGGCTTTAGCCCCTGAGGTGTGTTTCAGGTAAGCGCATATGCGGCGCCGCCAACGCTGGTACACGACCCTGTACGTGCAGGTGATCATCGCCATCCTGCTGGGGATAGCGGTGGGACATCTGTTTCCCCGGACAGGCGTGGCCTGCAAGCCGCTGGGCGACGCGTTCATCGCTCTCATCCGCATGATGATTGCGCCGGTGGTGTTCTGCACCGTGGTGCAGGGCATCGCCTC
>DATJFA010000226.1:0-3283 GCA_035496015.1 Terriglobales bacterium
ATGTCGGAATTCGGGCGCACCGCCCGCGAGAACGGCAATCGCGGCACCGACCATGGTCACGCCAATGTTATGTTCGTGCTCGGTGGACCGGTTCGCGGCGGGCAAATTTATGGGCAATGGCCGGGCCAGAAGGCCGCGATCTGGCGCTGACCACTGACTTCCGACGCGTGCTCGGCGAAGTGCTCTCGCGCCACCTCGGCAACCACGATCTGGCCAGCGTCTTTCCGGGGTTTGACAATAGTGCGGCAGGATTTCTCAAACTGCTCGGATGAGGAACGTTTCAAAGTTTCACGTTTCAAAGTTTCAGGATGCGGCACGCCCCAATGGGCTGGAGCGAAGAGTCTCACAAGGCGAAACCTTGATACCTGTGAAACCTGTGAAATCTTGAAACTCTGAAACCTTGAAACCTTAGCTCAAAAAAAATCCCGCACTAGTCCGGCGACAAAATGAACCTGAGTTGCTACTAGGCCGCTGTCTGGACTGGTATCATCCTGTCATCAACGCCACTCAACTGAACCCCAGGAACAAAATTTGTGATCGGAGGCAGCAGTGTTGAAATCGCTTGTTGCATCAGCGCTCTTGTGGTGCTTTCTAGGCCTGGGCAGCGCGCTGGCGGCTGATAATCAGATTCTCGCCGAGGTCAGGTTCTCCGGCGCTACCAGCGTAGAACGCAACGCTGGCGTCTGGGTGGACGGCCAATATGTGGGTTACCTCGACGAGCTAAAAGGCGACAAACAGATCCTTCTCCTTCCCGGCAAGCACGAGTTTGCCGTGCGCCAGGCCGGCTACAAGGACTTTACCCAAGATTCGGTGCTGGAGCCCGGCCAGGTCGTCATGATGAAGATCAGGTTGATGAAGGACACCACCCTGGCCATGCCCACGCAAACCGCCGAGCTTAAAATATCCGTGAAGCCGGGGCGGGCTGCCGTGTTCATTGATGACCGCTTCATCGGCCATGCCGACGAATTTTCCGGGCTGGGCCACGGCCTGCTGGTCACGCCTGACAAGCACCGGGTACGCATTGCTCTGCCCGGCTACCAGACCTTTGAAACCGAAATTACGGTTCGTCCCAACCAGAAACTTAAGATCGAGACCGAGTTAGTAAAGGGCAGCATCACGCAGGCGGGGCCGATGATCAGCCAGAAGTAGCTACTTCACCGCAGCACAGCCAAGCGGCGCCTCTCTCCCGGCGCCGTTTTGCTTTTTTTCGCCGAAATTTACGACGGAGTGTGAGTCGGGGCGCGAGTGTTGTCGCCTGGGCGTCCTCGCCCCCCTGACCTGGGCGTGCTAAAGCGCGTTAGCCGGCGAGGCAGCCGCCGGCGATTGAAGGGATGAGCAGCACCTCGTCGCCATCGCGGAAGCGGTAGTCGCTTCCGCCCAGGAAGCGTATGTCTTCCTCGTTCACATACACGTTCAAAAATCGCCGCAACTGGCCCTGCTCGTCGCAGATGTGGCGCTGCAGGTCGGGATAGCTTTGCCCAAGTTGTCCGAGCAACTCGGGAAGGCTGCCCGCATTGCTCGAAATTTGCCCCGCTCCGCTGGTGTGCTTGCGCAGCGGGGTGGGAATGTGGACTTGGATGCTCATGAGTGCGCTCCGTTGATGCTGGTTTCAAGTTTCACAAGGAAGGTTTCAAAGTTTCAAGGTTTCTCAGGTTTCAATGTTTCACGAACATCTCGCTAAACTCGGAACTTTGAAACCTCTGAAACCTTGAAACTTGCCTTCATCACACTGCCACCGCTTCCGCCTCGTCCGCAATGTGCTCCTGAAAGGCCGCCAGCTTTGCCGGAATCGGCTCCGGCAGCTCCAGCCGGCCATTCAGCGCTTCCACAGTTTTCAGCCCGTTGCCGGTAATGCAGAGCACTGTTGTCTCGTCCCGCGAGATGCGGCCCTGGGCGAATAGCTTTCGTGCCACTCCCACGGTCACGCCCCCCGCGGTTTCCGCAAATACGCCTTCGGTGGCCGCCAGCAACTGCATGGCATCCACCACTTCCTTATCGGAAACATCCTCCGCCCCGCCGCCGCTGCCGTTGATGGTCTTGATCGCGTAGTGCCCGTCGGCGGGATTCCCGATGGCCAGCGAGCGCGCGACCGTATTCGGTTTCTGCGGCTCGAAATCGCTCCGTCCGGCTTTCACCGCGGTGCTGATGGGCGAGCAGCCCGAAGCCTGTGCGCCGAAAAACTTCACTGGCTTTGGCTCGACCAGGCCAACTTTCACCAGCTCATCAAATGCTTTCTTGATCTTGGTGATGAGCGAGCCGCCGGCCATAGGCACCACAATGTTGTCAGGCAGCCGCCAGCCTAATTGCTCGGCGATCTCATAGCCCACCGTCTTGGAGCCTTCCGAGTAGTAGGCCCGCAGGTTCACGTTCACGAAGCCCCAATGGTAGGAATCGGCAATCTGCGAACACAGCCGGTTCACCTGGTCGTAGTTGCCGGCCACGCGCACCAGGCGGGTGCCATAAACCTGCGTGTTGATTACTTTGGCCACTTCCAGATCAGCGGGAATGAGCACGCAGGCCTTCAGACCGGCACGGGCGGCCTGCGCTGCCACCGCATTGGCCAGGTTCCCGGTAGAGGCGCAGCCCACCACTTCAAAGCCAAAGCGGCGCACCTGGGCCAGTGCCATGGCCACCACACGGTCTTTAAAACTCAGGGTGGGGAAGCAGAAACAATCGTTTTTAAGCAGGAGGTGGCGGGAGCGGAATTCGCGGGCCAGGTGCGGGGCGGGAACCAGCGGTGTGGAACCGATGGGCAATGTAGCCTCATACCCATCTGGGATCGGCAGCAGTTCCCGGTAGCGCCAAATGCCCGGAACTCGCCGCGCGATCGCTTCCCGGGTCAGGCATGTTCGAACGTCGTCATAGTCATAGGTCACTTCCAGGGGAGAAAAACATTCCTCGCACACTGCCGAGGGCCGATTGCCGACGCTTGTTCGGCATTCGCGGCACTGCAGTTCGTATCTCTCTGTCATCGTTTCCTCGTTACGGCAACCGTGGAATTTCATACCGACGGCTGGCCGGCAGTTATGGTTCGGGTGCGTGGTTCGCACCTCTCGTTAAGAACTGGTCACAATCGGCATGCGCAAAGCCTGCTCCGCCAGCACGCCGGTTTGGCGCACTTCCTCCAGAACTTTCTCCAGCGCCTGCGTCGAACACTCCTCCACCACCAGCGCCAGACTGGGCCGCCGGTCATGCGGGTCGGGATGGTGCAATAATCCGCGCAGGCTGATGCCCCTGCCAGTCAGGGTACGGCGCAACGCACCGACTGCGTCGGTGGTCTGAG
>DATJFA010000227.1:0-15160 GCA_035496015.1 Terriglobales bacterium
GCGAGCGGCTCTGGTTCGGCGAGGACCGTCAGCTTCAGGCCGAAGTAATTGCCCGGGGAAGCTTCGGCGAGCGCACTATTCGTTTTGAGCCTGCCGTGGATTTCTTCGGCGAGGTCGAGCGCCTGGGCCATGTGCCTCTCCCGCCCTACATTGACCGTCCCGATGAGCCAGCCGACCGGGAACGTTATCAAACGGTTTACGCCCGTGAGCGCGGCTCGGTAGCCGCCCCTACCGCCGGCCTGCACTTCACGCCGGAAATCTTCGAGCGCCTGCGGCAGCACGGCATTGAAACCGCCGAAATCACTCTGCACGTTGGCCTGGGGACGTTCCAGCCCGTTCACTCCGAGGTAGTAGAGCAGCACAAGCTGCATCGCGAGTGGTATTCCATCTCCTCGCGGGCGGCGGAACAGATTAACGCCGCACTGGATACCGGGCGGCGTGTGGTAGCCGTGGGCACTACCACGGTGCGAACCCTGGAGCATTCCGCAAGTCTGGCGGGCGGGCGTCGTGTGCAGGCCGGCAGCGGCGAAGCCGACCTGTTTATCTATCCTGGCTACCAGTTTCGGGTGGTGGGCGCGCTGCTCACCAATTTCCACCTGCCCAAGTCCACCCTTCTGATGCTGGTGTGCGCCTTTGGCGGCCGCGAGCGCGTGCTCGCCGCCTACCGCCACGCGGTTGCGCAGCATTACCGCTTTTACTCCTATGGCGACTGCATGTTCGTCGAATGATGCTCTTAGCGGCGGTTACATTCCGCAGGTGGCCCAGGACGGCTGACCCAGGTTAGCGCCCAAAGCAGGGCGCGAACCTGGGCCACCTGCGTATGGCGATTGCATGTTCGTGGAGTGATCCTTCGGGGTGCCCCACTCAAGCCCGCCTTTGGCTTGAGTGGGATAAGCTGGCGGCTAACGGCAAAGCCCCACCGGCAACGCTGATAAACTAATTTCTTGCCCCGCAAAAAGCCCAATTCGCACGACACGACGGCAACCGCCGTGACGGACGCGCCCGCTGCCCAGGCCGCGCCAGCCCCTGCCCCCTCGCAGCCCAAGCTCCCCGAGGGCACCCCCGGGACGGGCCGCATCTTCCTGATTGATGCCATGTCGTTCATTTTCCGCGCCTACCACGCCATGGCGCGCCAGCGGCCCATGTCCACGCGCACCGGCATACCCACGGCCGCCACTTACGTTTTCGTCAACATGCTGCGCAAGCTGCGCGACGACTTCGCGCCGGAATACCTGGCGGCAGTGTTCGATGTGGCCGCGCCCACCTTCCGCGACCAGCAGGCCGCGGCTATCACCTCCGTGCGCCGCTTCGACTCCAAAACCCAGACCTGGCAGGAGCAGGCCTACGCTGGCTACAAGGCCACGCGGGCGGAGATGCCCGGCGACCTGGCGCAGCAGTTGCCCTACATTCGCCGCGCGCTGGAGGCCTACCGCATCCCCATCCTCGAAATGCCCGGCTACGAAGCCGACGACGTCATCGGCACGCTGGCGCGCCAGGCAGCAGCCCAGTCCTATCCCGTGTACGTGGTCTCCAGCGACAAAGACATGCTGCAGTTGGTGGACGAACACATCTGCGTCCTAAACCCACCCAAGGACAACCTGATCTGCGACCGGGCCAAGGTGGAGGAGGTGCTGGGTGTACCGCCGGAGAAGGTAGTGGACGTGATGGCCCTGCGTGGGGATTCCATTGACAATATCCCCGGCGCGCCCGGCATTGGCGACAAGGGCTCGGTGGAGCTGATTCGCCGCTTCGGCTCGGTGGAGGCGGCGCTCGACCATGCCGATGAGGTGGAGAAAAAGACCTACCGCGAATCGCTGCAGCAAAACCGCCAGGCCGTTCTGGAAAGCAAGAAGCTCGTCACCATTGACACTAACGTTGCGGTTACCCTCGACGTGGATACCATGCGCGCCCAGGAGCCGGACGCCGAGGCCTGCCGCAAGCTGTTCACCGAGCTGGAATTCACCACATTGTTGAAGGACTTCATCTCCGGCGTGGAAGTGGCGGAGACCGAGTACGGTGAAGCGAAATCTGCGGCTGAAGTGCAGGCCGTACTGAAGGCAATCAAAAAGGATGGCGTGCTGGCCGTCGCGCTGGCCGCGGCCGAAGCCGCCGAAGTTCCGGAACAGGAACAGGAGCCGGAGGAGAGCGAAACCGGCACGCTGAATTTCGCCGCCCCTCCCGCCGCTGCTTCCGCGCCCGATCACAAGGCCGCCATCTCAGCTCACCCGGGCAAGGCGGTTTCCATCTCTCTGGACGACGGCCCAGCGGCGCAAACCCTTCTGAAAGCGCTGGCCGATCCCGCCCTGCCCAAGGCGGTTCACGACTACAAGGCCGCGCTGCATGCGCTGGAGGACGCCGGCCACGCGCTCGCCGGGGTGCGCGACGAGCCCATGCTCTACTCCTACCTGCTCGACCCGACCTACAGCTCTCATCGCCTGGCCGATGTGGCCCTGCGCCGCTTCAACCTGAAGCTTTCCGGCGGGCTGGCCGAAGCCGCCGACTTGACCGGCCGCCTCGCCCAAGCTCTGCTCCAGGAAGTGCAGGACGCTGGCCTTCTATCGGTCTACGAGCAAATTGACCTGCCCCTGGTGCCGGTGCTCGCCCGCATGGAACAGGCCGGGGTAAAGATTGATTGCGACGCGCTGGCTGAAATGTCCACCCGCCTGGCGCGTGATTGCCGCGCCAAAGAAAAGGAAATCTGGGAACTGGCAGGCTTCGAGTTCAACATCAACTCGCCCAAGCAGCTCGGCGACGTGCTTTTCAACAAGCTGAACCTGCCCAGGCCGGTCAAGTACGGCAAAGGCAAGACTGTCTCCACCGCGGTGGACGTCCTGGAGGGTCTGGCCCTCACTCACGAAGTTCCGCGCCTGGTGCTCGAGTACCGCCAGCTCACCAAGCTGAAATCCACTTACGTGGACGCGCTGCCGGCGCTACTCAACTCCTGCACCCGGCGCCTGCACACCACCTTCGGGCAGACCGGCACAGCGACGGGACGCCTCTCCTCGGCCAACCCCAATCTGCAGAACATTCCCATCCGCACCGAACTGGGCAAGCAAATCCGCGCTGCTTTCATCGCCGATCCTGGTCACGTGCTCTTGGCGGCCGACTACTCGCAGATTGAGCTGCGCCTGCTGGCCCACTTCTCCGGCGACCCGCTGCTCAGCGAAGCCTTCCGCCGCGGCGACGACATTCATTCGCTCACCGCGCAGGAAGTGTTCGGCGTGCCGCCCATGATGATCACCCCCGAGCATCGCCGCCGCGCCAAGGCGGTGAACTTCGGCATCGTGTACGGGCTCTCGCCTTTTGGCCTCTCGCAGCAGCTCGGAATCGAGAAAGGGGAGGCCAGGCAATTCATTGACGCCTACTTCGAAAAGTACAAAGGCGTGCGCCAGTATCTCGACAGCACCCTGGAAGTCGCGCGCCGCGAGCAGCGGGTGAAAACTTTGTTCGGGCGCATCCGCCCCATTCCTGACATTAACAGCAAGAACGTGAACATGCGCGGCTTCGCCGAGCGCACCGCGGTGAACACGCCGCTGCAGGGAACCGCTGCCGACCTGATCAAGCTGGCGATGATTTCAATTGACGAGGAATTGCGCCGCCGCCAGCTGAAAGCCCGCATGCTGCTGCAGGTTCACGACGAACTGGTGTTCGAAGTGCCGCAGGCTGAGGTAGACGTCATGCGCGAACTGGTGCGCGACCAGATGGAAAACGTGCACTCGCTCACTGTGCCCCTGCTGGTGGAGATCGGAGTGGGTCCCAACTGGCGCGACCTGAAATAAACCATGAGAATTCACCACAGAGACACAGAGGCACAGAGAAAAACTATGGATGATTAAAAAACCACATCCTGAGCATGCTGAAGGGACTTTAGACCTGAAATATCCTGCGTGCGATACCGAGATTGTCGGCCAGAGAAGTAGCTCAAATCCCTAAATCTTCAACGTTAAGTGATTTAATGATTTGATTTCTCCGTGCCTCTGTGTCTCTGTGGTGAATGGGTTTCACACCGCTTCTTTCAGCGCGTTGTCGCTGCGCCGCCCCTGCTCTTCTCCTGCCTTCGATGGCAGGAAAATAGAAAATACCGTCCCGCTTCTGCTCGGAATGGTTCGGCTCCGTAACCGGATATTGCCTCCGTGCCTCTCCACGATTCCTTTGGAGACCCATAGCCCCAGTCCGGTTCCGACCTCCTTCTTAGTAGTAAAGAAAGGTTCAAAAATTCGCGACCGGTGCAAGGGGTCAATCCCCGGACCAGAATCGGCAATGGTGACTCGCGCTCCCGCTCTCCCCTTAGAGTTGAACTCTCGCCCCTTAGATACCCGGACCCGGATAGTCCCATCCGTGGGCACGGCGTCTATGCTGTTGCTCAGCAGATTGGCAAAAAGCTGCCGCAGTTCGCCGGGCACCGCCACAATCTCCGGATCCTGGTCCACTTCCATCTGCAGGTCAATCCGCTTGTTGGTGGTCTTGGGCGAGAACACGGTGCGCAATTGCGAAATGATCGGGCCCACGCGCACGGTAGTGGCCGCCGTCTTCTCGCGGTAGAAGCCGAGCGCCTGGCGCGTGAGCTGAGAAACGCGGTCCAGTTCTTCCTCCGTGGCGCGCAGGTATTCGCGCACATTCTCCGGCAGTCCCTTTTGGCTCTTCGCCAGGTACACCAGATTTACGATCGACTCCAGCGGATTATTGATCTCGTGCGCTACCGTGGCCGCCAGTCGCCCGGTGGTAGCCAGCTTATCGCTCATGCGCAGGGCCTCTTCGGTTTTCTTGCGCTGCGTGATATCGCGGGCGATCTTGGCCGCTCCCACAATGCGCCCATGCTCGTCGCGGACCGGAGAAATAGTGAGCGACACGTCCAGGCGCTCCCCGCTCTTGGTGACACGAACCGTTTCGAAGTGGTCAATGCGCTCCCCGCGGCGCAAGGTTGCCAGGATGCGATCCTCATCGTGGTGCAGTTCCGGAGGAATGATTTTCAGAATTGGCTGGCCCACCATTTCCTCGGGGGTATATCCGAACACGCGCTCCGCGGCCGCATTCCAGCTGGTGACGATGCCGTTTAAATCCTTGCTGACGATAACGTCGTCGGACGATTCCACGATGGCCGCCAGCCGCAACCGCGAGATTTCATCAACCTTTCGCGTGCTCACATCGGTGCAGGCGCCCACCAGGTAGTGCGGTTGGTCACCCTTCCAAACCATCTTGCCGCGGTCGTACAGCCACCGTATGTTTCCGTCCGGCAGCACCACCCGATACTCCATTTCGAAATCGGCGCCCTGCCGGCTCCGTTCCACCGCAGCTATCAAATCGGGAACGTCGTCGGCGTATACCATGCTCACAAAATCTTCGGTTGTATGAACTTCCGTGTGCGGGGACAGACCAAACAGGTGCTTAAGGTTTTCATCGAATTCGAGGAACGTATCCGTGCTTGGATCCCAGCGATAGGTGCCCGTGTCGGAAGCCGCCAGCGCCGCCAGCAGGCGCTCTTCGCTCTGTCGCACGGCGTCTTCCGCGCGCTGGTGCGCGGTAATGTCTGTGTTGGTGCCGAACCAGCGCACTACCTTACCCTCGGCATCGCGCACCGGCACCACCCGGGTCAGGAACTGGCGGAACTGCCCATCCGCCCCGCGTAGCGGAAATATCATTTCAAAAGGTTCGCCGGTCCGTATGGAATGCTGCCAGCGCTCCATCACCTGAGGCAGCACTTCGGGGTCGTGCACCGACTGCCATCCCCAGCCCTGCATCTGCTCCGGCGTGGTCCCGGTGTACTCGTACCAGCGCTGGTTGTACCAGTAGATCCAGCCATCCGCCCTGGCCATCCAGTCCAGTTGCGGGATGGACTCCGCCAGCATGCGGAACTGCTCCTCACTTTTCTCAACCTCGAGTCGCGCCTCAACTTGGGCGGTTACGTCCACGGCGTGGACGAAAACTCCCTCCACCTCGCCCGAGGGCCCTTTCACTGGCTGATAGAGAAAGTTGAAGTAAGCACTTTCCGGCTGGCCGCCCGGCCCGCGATTCAGGCGCACCTTCGATTCTGTTCCGCTGAGCGCCTCACCGGTCTGATATACCCGATCCAGCAGCTCGAAGTACCCTTGCCCTTCCACTTCCGGCAAGGTTTCGCGGATGGGCTTGCCTAGCAGCTCTTCCATGCGGCTGCGTCCAATAGCCGCCAGGTAGGCGGGATTTACATAACTCCAGCGGTGCTCCGGACCCCGCAGCATGGCAATGGCGGCGGGCGCCATCTCCAGAAGTTTATGAATTCGGCGCTGCTCCTCTTCGCTTTCCTCCCGCAGCCGCTCTTTCAATTCGCCGACCTGCCGGCGCGTCTGCGCCATTCTCAGATGGGCCTCGACTCGCGCCATCAGCTCCCGCGCGGTGAAGGGCTTCACCAGGTAATCGTCGGCGCCGGCCTGCAGCCCTTCCACCCGCGATTCCTCGCCGGCGCGCGCAGAAAGCAGAATCACAGGAATGGCACTTGTTTGCGGATCCTGCTTGATGGCCTGCAGCACCCCGAAGCCGTCCAGGCCCGGCATCATGATGTCGCTCAAGATCAGGTCGGGATGAAGTTGCCGGCTGGCGGCCAGCGCCTCTTCCCCATTGGTTACGGCGCGAACCCGGTACTTCCGCTTCAACAGCCGGCTCACATAGGCGCGCAGGTCGGCATTGTCGTCCGCCAGCAAGATGAGTGGACGGCTCCGGTCACCTCCCGCTCCTTTGTCCTCAGTGCCAGAAGCCATTGGCTCATCTTTGCCGGCACGCTTAGCTTCCGCTCCGGAATCTTGCGGCAACCAGCTTAGCGCCTCCTCCACGTAGGCGTCGGCACGTACCGCGGTCGAGGCGCGGCCTCCCGCTTCGGCGCTCTGGTCTTGCGCCGGGTGGGCTTTGCCGAACGGAATATCAACCGTGAAGGTGCTGCCCCGGCCTTCCACGCTTTCTGCCCGCACCGCCCCGCCGTGTAGTTTCACCAGTTCGCTCACCAGCGCCAGGCCGATGCCCGTGCCCTCGTAGCTGCGGCCGCGCGCCCCTTCGACGCGGTGAAAACGCTCGAACACGCGGGACAGTTCCCCTTCCGGAATCCCTGTTCCGGTATCGCTTACACTCAGCTCCGCTCGTCCGTCTACCGCCCTCAGCCTGACTTGCACCTGGCCCTGCAAGGTAAATTTGAAGGCGTTGGAAAGGAGATTGAGGACAATCTTCTCCCACATGTCGCGGTCTACATAAACCGGCTCCGGCAGCGGCTCGCATTCTACCCGGTAGCTGAGCCGGGCTTTTTCCATTGCCGAACGGAAGACGCCGGCCAGCTCCACCGTGAGCGCGCAAAGGTCAACCGGCTCATAGTTGACGTGTAGGCGGCCCGCCTCGATGCGGGAGAAGTCCAACAGCGTGTTCACCAGCTTCAGCAGGCGAACGCTGTTGCGATGCACCACTTCCAGTTGCTCGTGCTGAGCTCCTGCCTTGGCCTTTTGCGCCTCCTGCAGCATGTTCTCCACCGGGCCCAGCAGGAGCGTGAGCGGAGTGCGGAACTCGTGGCTGATGTTGGTGAAAAAGAGGGTTTTGGCCCGATCCAGCTCGGCCAGAGCCTCCGCGCGCCGGCGTTCTTCTTCATCGGCTCGGGCATCGGCCACGCTGGTTGCGATTTGGCGCGCTACCAGGTCGAAGAACGCCCGGTAGGACTCATCCAAGGCTTTGTGCGGGCTGATCCCCGCCAGCAGCAGGCCAGGAAGCCCCTGCCCGGGTGTCGCCATCGGAATCAGAAACGCGCTGCGCGGCGGAATCTTCCATCCCCCATGTGGCAGCCCCGGCGCCACGCGGTCCAAGTCCTCCAGGGTAATACTGCCGCCCGAGTTCATGGCTTGCCGGGCCATTTCATACAGCCGGCATCCGGGAGTAGATAGCTCCTTGCAGAGCCGGTGTTCCCGGCCTATCCCGGCGGTTTCCACCACCTGCAAGTCAGCACTCGCTGACGGCTGACATAAAACAGCAAAGGGGATGTCCTGCGGGTTCTCGGCCAAGGCAGTCGCCGCGATCCGCCAGGCGTCGCTTTCACTGCGGGCATCTACCCCGCGAGCCGCCAGGTCACGCAGAGTGCGCAACCGGCGCTGTCCCACTATCTCCTCGGTGGTTTCCAGTACCGCGGTGAAGACTCCGCCCGCCCCTCCCGTTTCCACCCGCACCGGGCTGAAGGAGAACGAAAAATAGCACTCCTCCGGATACCCGTGACGCTCCAGTTGCAGCAGCAGATGATTGGACCAGGTCGCCTCTCCGGTGCTGACAACTTTATCCAGCATGGGGCCAATGGTGTCCCAGATCTCGGCCCAACAGTCACGGCAGCGCTGCCCCAGCGCCCAGGGATGCTTGCTCCCCAGAATGGCGCTGTAGGCATCGTTATAAAGAACGACATACTCTGGTCCCCAGTACATGACGATCGGAAAGCGCGAGGCCAGGCAGATGCTGAGGGAAGTTTTCAGGCTTTGCGGCCAATCGGAGACCGGGCCCAGCGGGGTTTTCGACCAGTCCAGGGAACGCATGAGCGCGCTCATCTCGCCGGTGCCCACAAATATTTCATCGGGAACCGCTGATTGCTTCCCCTGATTGGCGCTACTCATGGCAGGTGTGAGGGTTACGGTGATGCCGACTGCCTCTTGCATCGGCCCATATGGGTGCCCAAGCTGACCCCCAGTTTGATTCGGAACTGCTCCTGGAAGTTGTCCCCGGGCCCCTGGCGGCTCACCCGTGCTCTTATGCTAGCACGTGTTTCCGCCGCGCAGCGCCGCCGGCTCCCATCAGCTGCTTGGTTTTAGCGTTGCAGGGCTTTGCCCAGGCAGCGGGGGCACGGGGTATATCCCCGCTGAACAGCTTCCTTGGCGCTCACCATCTCTGGCTTGCCGTGAATGTAGCGGCAGGAAGGATCGTGGAAGAGCTTGCCCCCGGCGATGATGGCCACCTGCCGGTCGGGCATGTGGATGGCCGGTTCGCTGTGCCGGGACAACAGGGTAGAGGTCGCGACCGGGCGTGAGGATCCGTAGCCGACCCCTGCCGCGATCAGCGCTGCCGATATCACCACTGCGATCCACACGCGAGTCGTCATAGCGGTTATTCCGAAGCACGATCCGGGCAAGGCGACTGTCTCGCCCGTAATAAAAATCCGCCTATTCTGAGCTCCTGCGTGGCAGGTACTCAGGATCCCGTTTCCATCCCGTCAGCATGGAGGCAAAGTTCGACCAGCCATGAAGCACAACCATAATCAGGTGCCCGGGAATAAATGCCAGGAAACCGCACATGGCAGCGAAATGCCATACGCGCGCCAGACGATAGCCGCCCATCGGCCACGCCAGCCAGGAAAACTGCACCGGCTTGTAAAGCACAATGCCGGTGAGCAATGCGGCCACACCGAACAGAACCGTTGCCGTGTAGGCCAGCTTCTGCAACGCATTGTATTGCTCTGTCATTGCCGGCTTGGGCCCGAACAGGAAATAGTGGCGCGTCATCGGCCACACACCTTTTACGTCCCGGGGCAGGAACAGCACCGTTTTGTAATGGCCGCTGATCAGCTGGTAGGCAATGTACAGCAGGCCGCTGCCCGCGAACAGCCACATGAAGGTGAAATGCCACTGCAGCGCTCCGCCCAGCCAGCCACCCAGAGTGAGCGCCTTGGGAATGTTGAGCAGATCGCGCTCCGGAACCTTGGAGCCGAAACTAGGGAAGGCGCTGAAGATGCGCAACCCGCTTGCGGCCAGCACAAACACCGCCGCCGCATTCAGCCAGTGGGTGAAGCGTATGGCCCAGGGATGCTCATAGGCGGCCGTTACCAGCTTCAGTTCGGGCTCTGGGCGCTTGGCTTCCGGCTCTCCGGTTTGTGCTCCGCTCGCCATCCCTCTCCTAGAGACCTGCGTACCAGCTATAGCCCTGGTCTTCCCAGTAGCCGCGCTCTGCTCCCAGCACGTTGCTGACTGAGAGCTTGGTCAGGTATTTGGCTGATTTGTATCCCAGTTTGGTGGGCAGGCTCAGGCGCAGTGGCGCGCCATGCCCGCGGTCCAGCGGCTTGCCATACATCTCGTAGCACAGCAGCGACTGCGCGTGCAGGGCCGTGGCCATGTCCAGCGATTCGTAATAATCATCGGCGCACTCCACGGTGACGAAGCGCGAGCCGGTATCCGCTCCCACCAGCGTCAGAAAATCGGAAATGCGGGCGCCCCCGAACGAGCCAATCGCGTCCCAGCCCTCCACGCATACATGGCGCGTGTTCTGGCGAATTTTGGGCAGCGCTTGAATTTGCGCCAGCGTGTACTCGCCGGGATGGCGCACGTTGCCGGCTACTGTCAGCGTCCAGTTTTCCAGGTCAACTCCCGGATCGAGGTCGTCGTAGCCGTTGTAGGGAAATTTCTCGAAGGGCGCCACGTCCGCGTCGGAGAAGGTCTTAGCCCGATGATGCCGCCGGAAAAGCAGGCCAGACGCCCAATCGCTCAGGCGCACGCCTCGCCCCAGCAGCGGATCCTGCCAGCGCGTAACCGCAAACGCTCCCACCGCGACCAAGGGCGCCAGCTTCAGCAGTTCCCGCCGGTTAAGGTGTTTCAGTTTTTTTTCTTCGATGCTGGCCAAAACAGTTCTCTACTCCTTGCTCATAGTGAAACACATCTGACGTCAGCGCCAGCGCTGAGGATACGACGTGTTGGTAACCCCGAGTGGCCTGCCTGTCTGAAGCGGAATGGCGATGCCGAATTGTATACGAGCCGGGATATCTGCGCCCCAACTTTAGGACGGTTATTACTAAATGAATCGCGGAAGCTCCTTGCGGTGCCTGAACTGTGCAGGCAAAAGGCCTGCGACGAGATGAACTGTGTGGGGACAGCCGTTCTCGGCTGTCCGGGCGAGCACAGCTCGCCTTACTGTTTTTGTGGCGCAGGCGCCTCACCCACGAGCCTCATTTGCATTTGGTAATATCAAATTTTGGCGTGATGCGGCGCAATGCTGAGCCCCGGTTTAGCGCCACACTCTTATGCGGAGGAACTCATGAACGAAGCAGTGAATATTCCTGTGGGTACGCGGCGCAATGAGGATATCGCCCTCGACATGATGCGCTTCATCGCCATGACCACCGGTTACGGTAAGACGGGCTCGGCGGGCGCGGGCTTCGGCTCCAGTGTGGCTTCCAAGCCCGAGGAATACGCCACCCACCTGCTGGAACTCTACGGTCGCTGTCTCTCCGCCGTGGAGCGCAAGAAATAATGGACCAGCGGCCGGCTTTCCAGGAAGACCGCAGAGGGCGCGAAGGACGCAGGGGGCGTCAATTGCACGGCAACTCCCCGCGTACTCCGCTTCCTCTGCGGTTTTGGTTTGAGGGGGGCTGCCTGCAGGGCGCCGCAGAAAGAAAAAGCCGCGGGGAACTCCCGCGGCTTAAGCAAACGTTGTGATCGGAATTAGCGGCGCTTGCGCGAGCTTTTGCGCTTGGCCTTGCCTTTGCCTGCCGAAGACTTACCCCGCTTACGGCTGCCGCCCCGCTTGGCCGCCGCTTTCTTGCCGGCGCGCTTTTTGGCTCCGCCCTTCTTCGCGCGTGCCGCCGGGCGCTTTTTCGCCGCTTTGCGGGCCGGCGCCTTCTTTTTGGCCGCCGACCGCTTGCCGCCGCCTCCCCCGCCGCCTCCTACCCTCGTTTCCTCCGGTTCCGGCGTCATCGCCGGCATCGCCGGTGCTTCGCCCGAACTGCTTACCGGCTCTTCTTCCTCCTCTTCCTCTTCCTCGTAATCTTCTTCCAGCGACTCGCCATAAGAACCGGTGTCGCCGAATTCGTCCATATCATCGTCTCGCCCGTACAGCGTCTCATTATCCAAAAATCGCATGGCTCCTCCTGATCTCCGCTGCGAAAGTTGCCGCCACCGCGCGGCAACTCCTGTCCACTAGGAAAATTAACCAAGACTGCCGGACCACGTCGCCACCATTGCGCGAAGAACATCTTCGCGAATGGCGCGCGATTATAGCATAGCGTTTCCGCAACACACCGTGATGCGCTGCACCCGCATATTACACCTTAAGGAGAGATTGCGTCGGTGGTGAGAGGCGGAAACCTCTTCAGGGATTTTCTTGGATTACGAGCACGGCGCCAGCGCGCAAGTTAGCCGCCACCTTGCCATTTGTGCGCCGCAGCGCCGCCACCGTGGTGTTGTACTGGTTGGCAATGCTGTACAGAGTCTCGCCTTGCCGCACTTTATGCAGAATCTTCTTATTGCCCGAGTTATTTGCCGAGGCGGATGTGCGTAACTTGCTGCTGCGCCTGTACTTAGTGCGACCATGAGTAGAGACGACCTCACCTTCTCCGGGCGCCAGCGGCCGGTGCAGGTAGAGCACCGTTCCGGGTCGCAGCTTGTTCCCCACCCTGGGGTTCCAGCGGCGCAGGCGGACTACCGGAATGCCAAAGTCCTCCGCCACCGAGGTCAGAGTATCGCCGCGGCGCACTCGGTAGCGCGTGAGGCGGCGCGAGTACGCGACCGCTTCCACATAACGCCCGGCCGCTACGGGGATAATCAATTTCGTGCCTGCTTCCAGTTCCTTACCGTCCAGGCTGTTGGCCTCCGCTATGGAACGCGAAGTAGTGTGATAGCTGCGCGCCACGCTGGCCAGTGTTTCGCCTTCCGTCACTGTGTGGTAGCGCCACCACACCCGCTTGTCACGGGGAATGGCCGCAATCGCGGCCTGGAATTTTTCGGTGGTGCCCGCCGGCAGGTGCAGGTCGAAGCCGCCCTCGCGCGGCGTAGTCATTCGCAGCAGGCTGGGATTCAATTCCTGCAGCGTTGTCACCGAAGTGTCCACGCATTCTGCCACCAGGCGGAGGTCCACTGGGTAGTTAATGGTCACCGTATCTGACGGGATGGGCTTGTCGGGAACAATCTGGTCCAGCCCATATTGCGCTGGGTTTTTGGCCATGATGGCCACAGCGATAATGATGGGCACGTAGTTGCGGGTTTCTGCCGGCAGCACGTTGCGCCGGTACAGTTCCCAAAAATCGGCATAGCCGGTGCGTTGCACCGCCTGCATCACCGTGAGCGGCCCGGAGTTATAAGCGGCCATGGCCAGGTACCAGTCGCCGAATTCCTTATAGAGGTCTTTCAGGTGGCGTGCTGCCGCGCGAGTGGATTTCTCCGGATCCTGGCGCTCGTCAATCCACCAGTTGCGCTCCAGACCATAGCCTCGGGCCCGGCTGGCCATGAACTGCCATAGCCCGCGGGCGCCCACGTGCGATAAAGCCACGGGGTGAAAGCCCGATTCCGCTTCCGCCAGGTAAATCAGATCCTGGGGTACGCCTTCCTCTTTCAGTACCCGCCGGATCATGTCGCTGTACAGACCGGCGCGGGTCAGCGCCCGCTCCAGCACGCCCCGGCCGCGGCTAGAAAAGTAATTAATGTATCCGGCCACCGCATCGTTCATGGTCAGCGGCAGGTCGGAGTGCATCTGGCGGATCTCCTCCGCCGCCTTGGCCTTGAGGTTGGGGTCCACCGGAAACGTGATCTGGTTGGTTTCGTCAATCGGGGCAGGCTCCGACTTCTGCTCGGTAAAGCCATCGCCCTGGCGCAGGGCCACCAGTTCCAGGCTGTTTACCCCATCAACGATCTTGTCGAATTCCTTCTGCAGGCGCTCATCGGAGCTGGCCCCGCCCGGAGCCTGGGTGAGGATGTCGAAGGCGTGGTCAAAATTGGCCCTTGCCGCCTCCATGTGCCCCGCCGCGTAATTCGCTTGCCCAGCCTGGTATTCCTCTTCTGCCTGCGCCACCAGGGCGTCGATCGGGTCCGGTTTGGCCGCAGGGGGTGGCGTCTCCTGCGGTTTAGGATCGGGAACTGGTATGGCTGCGGGCTTGGGCAGAATCGGCGGAGCGGCAGGCACCGGAGGCGCGATTGCTGCTACTGGCTTCTTTGCAGCGGTCTGGCAGGATGTGCTTCCCAGAGCCAGGGCGATGAGTAGTGGCGTAAACCAATAGAACTGTCGAATCCTCATGTGTCTCTAGGACTTAGGACCTTTCGCCTGGCTCTTGTTTGCGGAACTGCTGGAATCGTACTACGGCTTTTTTCGGCGGGTCAATTGAACAAAGGTACCGTGGTTACCTTCCCATGGTCCCTGTTCTCCCGCGGAAGCACCTCCTGCACTGCCTGGAAGTCGAAAAGAACCAGAGCTACAGACCAGGGTTGCCTCCGGAATCGGGAGTCAGGGGTCAGGAAGAAGCTAGTTCAGGGCGTCGCGCCTCTCAGTTGCCCGGCTTGGGCGGGCGTGGCTGGTCTAGGTTAACCACTTGAGCGCCCGGGGGCTGCTGCAGGGCGAACTGCTCATCAGTAAGCGGCTGGTTGATTTGCAGCTTCACCATAGTGAGCACAATGGAATATTCCTCCTGCGGGCGCCATATCTGTATGACGGAGGGGAACTTGAAGCCGCTGAAATCGCGAAAATCGCTGTAGCGGGTGTCGGTAGCCACGTAGCCCTTCTGGTCGTACATCAGCTGACGATCGGGCTGCAAGTTCATGCGGTTGAAGATGATTTTGCGCTGCAGGTACCAGCCATGCCCCTCCTTGCTGATGACATCGAGCTCGTAATCGGGTTGCTGCATCCAGTTGTGAGTCTTGGGGTCCTGCACCTCCTCATAACCGTTTTCCAGCACGGCGATGTCTTCCGAACTGATCTGCCGCAACAGAAGGGAATCGTAAATCTGCTGCGGCCGTATGTTCTCCAGGGGCTGGTTGGAGGGCAGAACCACATTATTGCGGCCAACAAAAAACTTGTTCTTCACCGGAATCCAGAGCTTGAAACTCTCACCGTTGCTTACCATGTCGAAAGCGCGGTTACGGACGATGGGCATAAGGCCGATCATGCGCAGCATCTCCGGTTTGCGCACCAGCACATAGCCGCGAATCTGCTTGTATTCCGTGACCTTACCCTTCAGTTGTCCGCCCACCGAGGTGTCAATGTCCACAGTCGCATTGAGGGTGTGGATTTGGTTGGCCCCCGCGTTAATCTCCTGCACGAGTTGGTCACGGCTGGCGGTGAGCAACTTGGCAGTGCTGATCCGGTTCTCCACTTTATGTGAGCGGAACAGGCAGCCGCTCAATGGGATAACGACGAGAAGCAGCAGGAGAACGCGGTGGCGCACTGGAAAAGCCATGCAACAGTTACGATGAATATTAGAGCTCCC
>DATJFA010000228.1:0-5692 GCA_035496015.1 Terriglobales bacterium
AAAGACGTCGTCGTAATAGAGGTCAAGATCGCCGGGGATTTCACCCAACTGCTGAGGATCGGGAATGCCAGCGTAAGGATCTTCGGACGTAACCCGGGCCAGTTGCAGCGCCGAACTCACCATATGGTCGAGCGCCTGCGGTGAAAAATCGCTGCTGTAGGTGCTGGCGGCGCGCTGGCCGAAGAACACCCGCACCCCAATGGCGCGGGAGCCCGACTCTTTCAGTGTTTCCACCTCGCCCAGACGCACGACGGTGGCGAACTCGGTGCCTTCCCGCACTACGGCCTCGGCGGCGCTGGCGCCACCCGCCATGGCCCGGCGCACAACGTCAGCAGCAATCTCTTTGAGTTCTGTCTTTTCCGAATTAGAAACAGCAGGTTGTGAAATCATTTTGTCTTTTGCAGTGTTGTCGTCTCGCCGTTTTCGAGTCGTCTGGAACGCTAGGCCGCTTTTCTGTCCGCAAACCGCTCCTTACTCTCCAGGATCGCACGCCGCGCCTCTTCCGCGCTGTGCCAGGCGATGGTCTTGGTGCGTTTGCCCTCCAGGTCTTTATAGATGGAGAAGAAGTGCTCGATTTCCCGCAGGATGTGCGTGTAAATGTCGGTGTAGTTACTCACCTCACTGTAGCGTGGATCATTGTTGACCACGGCCAGCACCTTCTCATCGCGCACGCCCTGGTCCAGCATCTCCAGCGCACCGATGGGCCGTACCTCCATGAGGCATCCAGGAAAACTGGCGTTGTCCACCAGGACCAGCACATCCAGCGGATCGCCGTCGGAGGCCAGCGTGCTGGGAATAAAGCCGTAGTCGCCGGGATAGTGCACGGGTGAATACAAGGTTCGGTCAAGCCGAAAAACGTTCAGCTTCTTGTCGTACTCGTACTTGTTTACGCTACCCCGGGGAACTTCGACAACGGCATTCACCAGGCCGGGGCAGCATTCGCCAATGGGGAGATGAAGATAATCAATCATTTTTCTATCTTGCGTCTTGTGTGGAGACGGGGCTTCGCCCCGTCTGGGCGGGGCAGAGCGCCACCCCCACAAAGATCCTTCGCAACGCTCAGAATGACGGCTGCGGGCTTTCGCTGCGCTCACGCCCGCAAAGCGCCGTCATTTCATATAGTCCCGGACTGGCTCACGCTTCGCAGTTCCGCCCACGGTAATGCGATCCACCTTCAGCGTGGGAATGCCCACCCCGACGGGCACCGCCTGTCCGTCTTTGCCGCAGGTGCCCACGCCTTCATCCAGCTTCAGGTCATTCCCGACCATGGAAACGCGGGTAAGGACATCCGGCCCGTTGCCGATGAGGGTGGTGTTGCGCAGCGGCGCCGTGATCTGGCCATCTTCAATCAGGTACGCCTCCGAGGCGGAGAAGACGAACTTGCCATTGGTGATGTCCACCTGGCCGCCGCCAAAGTTGGCAGCATAGACCCCATTTTTTACGGACCGGATAATGTCTTGCGGGTCTTCCTCTCCCGCCAGCATGTATGTGTTAGTCATGCGCGGCATGGGTATGTGCTCGTAGCTCTCCCGCCGGCCATTGCCGGTATCAGCCATGCCCATCAGGCGCGCGGAAAGCTTGTCGCTCAAATAGCCTTTGAGCACGCCCTTTTCGATCAGCACCGTGTTCTGTGTGGGGGCACCCTCGTCGTCAACATTGATGGAGCCGCGGCGATTGGGCAGGGTACCGTTGTCCACCACAGTGCACTTGTCGCTGGCCACGCGCTTGCCCAGCAGTCCGGCAAAGGCGGAGGTTTTCTTGCGGTTGAAATCGGCTTCCAGCCCGTGCCCAATGGCCTCATGCAGCAGAATTCCGGGCCAGCCCGGCCCCAATACTACTTCCATTTCGCCGGCTGGAGCTTCGCGCGCGTCCAACTGGATGATGCTCTGGCGAGCAGCTTCCGCGGCAAAGAACTCAGGCGTCTTTTCTGCAGTGAAGAAATCCAGGGTCACGCGGCCGCCGCCGCCATAGGTGCCGCGGGCGGAGTTGCCGTCCGATTTGGCAATGCAGGAGACATTCAGGCGGGCGAGGGGCTGGGAGTCCTCGGCCAAGGTGCCGTCGGAGCCGACCACCAAGATGTTGCGCACCTCGTCGGCGTAACCGGCCCGGACTTCGCGGATCCGCGGATCGTAGGCTCGCGCGGCCCGGTCTGCCCGCATCACCAGATCCACCTTGCTGGTGATCTCGGAATCGGCGGTGGGCAGCGCCACCGGATACAGGCTGCGCGGCGGCTGGCGGTGCTCACCGACGATTGGGGTCTTGGCCGGGCCGCTGGCGATCAGCGCGGCCGTACGCGCTGCGTGCAGGATCTTTGCCGGCGCAAGGTCATCGGTGTAGGCGTAGCCGGTGCGCTCGCCCGCCACCACCCGCACCCCGCAGCCCGCGGAAATGCCCTGCGAGGCCGCCTTCACCATGGATTCATCCACCATCAGCGAGGTAGAGGTCAGGTATTCGAAGTAGAGATCGGCGTACTCACCCCCGGCGGAAAGCGCGGCCGCCAGGTAGCGTTCGAGGTCGCGCTCGGTCATGCCGTAGCGCTCAAAGAAAAATTTATGCTGGTCGAGAGTCACAGTCATTGGATGAATTTGGCAGGGACGAAGGCGCATAACCCTGCTCTTTCATTATCACACAGAGGTTTGTTCCCGACCGTCAGCACTCAGCTTCAGCACTCAGCCCCTCGATGTTGGACACAGACCTTCAAATTGGCGACTTCGGTACGCATTGCCCCGATTTAGGTATCCCATTTTGGTCCGTTTTTCTCCATGACTCCGTGTCTCTGCGGCTCTTCTGGTCCTCCGAAGTGCAAGAATTGAGCTGTGGAAGCCAGCTCTCTCGCCCGCACACTGCAGCAGTATCTGGCTGAGGCTCGCGACGCCGTAGTGGTCGAAGATGGCGCGGTCTGCTTCGAACTGGCGCACGCTCATTACAGCGTCTCTGCCGAACGTGGCAAGTGTGTTCTCCATTTATGGTCGGACGAACGCAACACGGTGCGGCGTGTGGTGGAGGCGGAGGAGAAAGGCGGCGTGCTGCGCCTGGCGGTGCTGCGCTTCGGCCAGAGTCGTCCCTCGAAGCTAGAAATCTGCCGGGAGCGCGACCGCCGGACTGCGACCGCCAAGCAGAAGATTCGCGCCGCCTATCAGCAGAGGCTGCGCCGTGCGCTGGCGCGCTACTTTCCCGAATTCACCCTGGCCCGGATCACCTCGGCTGTGGATCTGGAGCGCTCCTTTGGCCCGGTTTACTCCCGCGGAGTGCTGCGCAGGGGACGCTCAGCGTTTGCCTTTCTGGGGGTGAATGCCGAAGAAACGCAAAATTCTGTGGATGCTGCGCTCACCTTCGGCATCCTGTGGCTCAACGCCTGCCGCGAATCGCTTACCGACCTGCAGGTAGAGGGCTTGAAGCTGCTGCTTCCGGCGGGTCGCTCGGCAGTCGTGCGGGAACGCATGGCGCACCTCGACCGAAGTGCCGCCAAGTGGCAACTGTATGAATTGAACGAGCGTGAGGAAGAGCTGGAGCAGCTCGACACGGCGGATCGCGGCAATTTGGCGACACGCCTGGTGCATTGCTGCGATGAGGCGGCTGCCCGCGAGCGTTTCGCCGCCTCCATAGACCTCATCAGGAACATCTGCAGGGAAGTAGAAGTCGCTGTGCTCGCCCCCTCGGAGGTGGGGTTCCGCCTTCGTGGTTTGGAATTTGCCCACGCCCGTGTGGCCGCGGAAGGATTCCGTAATCGGCAGGAAGTCGTTTTTGGCACGGCCGCGGTGGAAAACATCCTTACTGACCAGAACAATGCCCAATTCGAAAGCCTGGTCCGGCAGTTGGCCCAGGTACGCCAGCCGGGAGGCCCACGCGAACATCCCTGCTGGCGCATGCATCCGGAGCGCTGGCTGGAGTCGCTCGCCATTCAGGACGTCAGCAGCCTGGACGACCGCCTCGCTCCTGCGCCGGTCTATTCCCAGGTGCCGGCGTTCTCCGCCGCCGACAGGGCCATGATTGACGTGCTGGCTGTCACCCGCGACGGTCGTCTGGCTGTGGTCGAGCTCAAAGCGGATGAGGACATTCACCTGCCGTTGCAGGGCTTGGACTACTGGGCGCGTGTGGAATGGCACCATGCCCGGGGTGAGTTCTCCCGGTTCGGCTACTTCCCGAGTACGGAACTGGCGCCCGGCTCGCCGGTGCTCATCCTGGTGGCGCCCGCCTTCCACATTCATCCTGCCACTGACACACTGCTGCGTTTTCTTGCCCCGGAAATTGAGTGGACCCTGGCCGCCATTGATGAGCACTGGCGCGACCAAGTGCGCGTGGTATTCCGTAAGCGCGCCCGCAAATCAGGCGCGGATTCCTTTGCCGCGTGAGCCGGCCCGTGGCAGTTAGCACTTGCCCTGCTGCGTTGGTAACGACGGGCTTGCCGGCTGACGATTTGTAACCACTTTGAAGCTAGTGCCGGACGGAAGCGAACTCGTGTTACATTGGCCCTCGCGAGAGGGAGAGGGCGACGAATGTCCTGGGTGATCAAGCTGGAAGATGAGCTGGGCGAGCGCGGTGAGTGGGTGATGTTGCATGGCGTGGTCCCAGCCTTCGAGGAAAAGCAGTTTGCCATTCTGCGATGCATTGATCCTTACGGCCACACCGTCTTCAATCACCTGCAGATGGAGCCCTTCCTGGAGGAGTGGGAAAAGGTGCGGGAGCGCGCACGCGACGATTCGCAGATGCTCGCCTGGAGCAAGATCAAGGAGATGGCCCAGACCTGCCAGAAAGACCGGGACCTGTACCTGAAGTTCGTAGGCAATTGAGCCTGAAAACCTTCACCACAAAGGACACGAGGGTCACGAAGTATCAATTTAAGGAATCCGAACTTCTATCGGTTCTTGGTCGTCGGTGTTCGACGCGCCCTTCTCGCACGTAGATTTTGAAAAGAATTCCTTCGCGCGCTTTGTGGTGAATCCCTATTTCGACAAGGCCGCCAGGGCTTCCCGGAAGAGCGTTTCAAACGACTGCCGGTTGCCATTGCCCACCTTGGCGAGGGCGCGCTCGGCGGCGGGACGCTGATAGCCCAGGTTGACGAGTGCGGAGAGCACATCTTCCTCAATGGGGCTGGCGGGGGCGGCAGCGGGAGCGGCGCCGAAATCCTGCAACTTGTCGCGCAACTCCAGCACCATGCGCTCGGCGGTTTTCTTGCCGATGCCGGGGATGCGGGTGAGCCGGGCCACATCGTTGCCCCGAATTGCACCCACCATCTCATCTGCCGGCATGCCGCTCAGAATTGTGATGGCCAGCTTGGGGCCGATGCCGCTCACCGAGATCAGGCGCTCGAAAAGCTGCTTCTCTGCCGGGCGCAGAAACCCGAACAGCGCGATGGAGTCCTCCCGCACATGAGTGTGTACGTGGAAGGCGACCTCCGTTCCCAGGGCGGGCAGCTGGGAAAAAGTGGGCACGCTGATATTGACGTCGTAGCCGACGCCGGCGGCCTCAACGACAGCCTGATTGGGATGCTTGGCGATCAGCCGTCCGCGGAGGTGGGCGATCATGCTTGCATTGTAGCCGCGGATTGAGGAGGAGCAATAGGCGGCTGCCAAAGGCCGAGGGCAGGTTTATTGTCGCCGCCGGTAGTAGATGGCAAATTCAAATCCGGGATTGGGCGGAAACAGTTCCGCGATTTTGCGCAGGCGCTCAGCCAGCGGAGTCGGAGCCAGCA
>DATJFA010000229.1:0-17254 GCA_035496015.1 Terriglobales bacterium
CAGATCCCCCACTTGCTAAAGACCCAGGTGGCGCTCATGGTCGGGCTGCCGGAAACTGCGGTGCGCGTGATCGCCCCCGAAGTGGGCGGCGGCTTTGGCAGCAAGCTCAACGTGTACGCCGAAGACGGCGTTGTGCCCTGGCTCTCCATCAAGCTCGGACGGCCCATCAAGTGGACCGAAACCCGCCGCGAGAGCCTGCTGGTGACCATCCACGGCCGCGACACCATCAACTATCTCGAGCTCCCGTTGAAAAAGGACGGCACCATCCTTGGCCTGCGCGCCAAAATCCTGGCTGACATGGGCGCCTACCACCAGCTGCTCACGCCCCTCATCCCGCAGCTCACCGCGCTCATGCTGCCCGGCTGCTACAAGGTTCCCGCCTTCGACTGCGAAATTGTAGGCGTCTTCACCAACAAGATGTCCACTGACGCCTACCGCGGCGCCGGACGTCCCGAGGCGGCTTATGACATTGAGCGCCTCATGGATTGCGCCGCCGGCGAGCTCAACATGGACCCGGCCAAGTTCCGCAGCAAGAATTTCCCCCAGCCCAAGGAATTTCCCTACACCACTGCCGCCGGCCTCACCTACGACTCCGCCAACTACCAGCAGAGCCTGAAGCGCGCCCTGCAGCTTGCCGGCTACGACAAGCTGCGCGCCCGCCAGGCCGCCGGACGCAAGCAGGGCAAGTACTACGGCATCGGTATGTCCACCTACGTGGAAATCTGCGCCATCGGCCCTTCCGCCGCCACCCCCGCCGGCGGCTGGGAGAGCGGCACCGTGCGCATCGAACCCACCGGCAAAGTCACCGTGCTCACCGGCGCTTCCCCTCACGGTCAGGGCCAGGAAACCACCTTCGCCCAACTGGTGGCTGACCAGTTCGGCATCAGCCCGGAGGACATCACCGTTATCCACGGCGATACCCTGGCTGTGCCTTACGGAATCGGCACCTTTGGTAGCCGCGGCACCGCCGTCGGCGGCACCGCCATCTACTATGCCGTTCAGAAACTGAAAACCAAGATTGCCACTCTTGCGGCGCACCTGCTGGGCGCCAAGCCCGACCAGATTGAGATTGCCCACGGCCGCGTGGGTGTCAAGGGCAATAACAAGAAGTCCATGTCCTGGGGCGAACTGGTCCTCGCCGCTTACACCGCCCGCAGCATTCCTCCGGGTTTCGAGCCGGGCATGGAAGCCACTCACTTCTTCGAGCCCTCCAATTTCACCTTCCCCTTCGGCGCGCACGTGTGCGCGGTCGAGGTGGACGCCGAAACTGGCGAAACGAAGATCGAGAAATACGTGGCCGTGGACGACTGCGGCAACGTCATCAACCCCCTGCTGGTGGATGGCCAGGTGCAAGGCGGCATCGCCCAGGGCCTGAGCCAGGCTCTGTACGAAGAAATGGTCTACAACGAAGATGGCCAGCCCGTCACCGGTTCGCTGATGGATTATGCCGTGCCCAAGGCGATACACATTCCTGAGTTCATCCTCGACCGCACCGTCACCCCGACGAACGTGAATCCCATGGGCCTAAAAGGAGTGGGCGAGGCCGGCACCATTGCCTCCACGCCCTGCATGGTCAACGCGGTGTGCGATGCCCTGGCGCCGCTCGGCATCAATAACATTGATATGCCGCTCAAACCCGAGCGCGTGTGGCGCGCCATCGCCATTGCAACTCCGCCGGCGGCCGCAACCGCAGGCAAATCTTCCGCTCGCACTGCTAGGAGGACCGCATGATTCCGGCATCGTTCGACTACGAATCGCCCAAAACCCTGAACGAAGCAATCAGTCTGCTCGCCTCCCGCGAAGATGCCAAGCTGCTGGCCGGCGGCCACAGCCTGCTGCCCGCCATGAAGCTGCGCCTGGCCCAGCCCGCGCTGCTGATTGACCTGGGGCGCATCGGCGGACTCGACTACATTCGGGATGCCGGCGATACCATCAATATCGGCGCGCTGACTACCCACGCTATCGTGGCCGCTTCCCAGTTGCTGCACGCTTCCTCGCCGCTCCTGTCCCAAGCCGCCGAAAATATTGGCGATATCCAGGTGCGCAACCGCGGCACCATCGGCGGCAGCCTCGCCCAGGCGCATCCTTCCGCCGATTACCCGGCTGCGGTGCTGGCCCTCGATGCGCAGATCGCGGTGGCAAGCAAATCCGGCGAACGCATGATTCCAGCGCGCGGCTTCTTCACCGGCATGTTCACCACCGCGTTGCGCCCAGACGAGATCATCACCGAAATCCGCGTGCCCAAGACCGCTGGCGCGGGAACGGTTTACAAGAAGTTTGCTCACCCCGCTTCCGGCTACGCCGTGGTAGGCGTGGCGGTCGTGGTTCGTGGCGCCAGCAGCAAAATAGACGAGGCAGCTGTGGGCATTACCGGCGTGGGCGAAATTGCCTACCGGGCGACCGCGGTGGAAGACGCGTTGCGCGGAAAGCCGGCCGGCGCCATTGCCGAGGCGGCCAAGAACGCCGCTGACAAAATCGAGGCCCTCGGCGACAACTACGCCTCGGCGGAGTACCGCCGCCACCTGGCGCAGGTTTACACTCGCCGCGCTCTGCAGGAGGCTCTGGGCGCAAAACGCAAGTAAGAATCTTTTGGAAGGGCGCGGCTTTAGCCCCCGGTATCGTCGTACTTCTTAGGATTGTCATCCCGAGCGAGCGCGACTGAGCAAATGCGAAGCAGTGCGAGTCGAGTGACCTTGCGCTTTCTGTCACCACTCACCAGCGCTGGACCTCACCCGCGAAGCAGCACTGTGAAATCAGCCCCGGCAGGGGGCTTAATAGTAAAGCCCGGAACGGAAGTCCTGGGTAGGTACGCGCAATTAACATGAGTCCCGTAGGGACGGCACCCGCGTACCGCAACACATGTCCAATCCCAACCACCCCGCGCTGAATCTTCCACACCCCTTCAACGCTGCCGCGTATTTTGTTGATCGCCACCTGCGTGAGGGCCGCGGCCAGAAGGTCGCCATCGAATGCGGCGAGCAGCGCGTCACCTATGCTCAGCTGGCGGAGTGCGTGAATCGCCTGGGCAACGCGCTTCTAGGACTGGACGTTCGTCCCGAGGAACGCGTTTTCCTGCTCCTGCCCGACGTTCCTGAATTCGCTTACAGCTTTTTCGGCGCGATCAAAATCGGCGCAGTCGCCGTCCCCGTGAACACTATGCTCCGCCCCGAGGACTACACCTACCTGCTCAACGACTGCCGCGCCCGCGTCGCCATTGTGCACGAGCACTTGCTCCCGCAAATCCACCGCATTTCCCCCGACCAACTGCGCTATCTGCAGCACATTATCGTGCTGGGCGAAGCTCACGGCGCCATGCATTCGTTTTCCCGCTTGCTGCACGACAGTTCCCCACAACTGGAACCCGCCCTTACCGGCAAAGACGATGCCGCCTTCTGGCTCTACTCTTCCGGCAGCACCGGCGCCCCTAAGGGTTGTGTCCACCTGCAGCACGATATGGTGGTCACCTCCGAACTCTACGCCAAGGGCATTCTGGGCGTGACCTCCGAAGACCGCTGCTTCAGCGTGGCCAAGTTGTTTTTCGCCTATGGCCTGGGCAACGGACTCTATTTTTCTCTCGCCGTGGGCGGCACCAGCATTCTCCTTCCCGAGCGCCCCCGACCGGCGGAGATTTTTGCCATCATCGAACACCGCCGGCCCACTCTCTTCTTCTCGGTGCCAACCAACTACGCCGCTCTGATCAGCCATTACCGTGATTCCGGACCGGAGTTCGACCTTTCCTCCGTCCGTTACGGTGTTTCCGCCGGCGAAGCCTTGCCGACCGCTGTTTTTCACCGCTTTAAACAGCGTTTCGGAGTGGAAATTCTGGATGCCATCGGCTCAACCGAAGCCCTGCACATGTTCATCGCCAACCGTCCAGGCGCCGTCCGCCCCGGCTCCAGCGGACAAATCATTCCCGGCTGCGAGGCCCGCCTGGTAAACGAGAATGGCCAGCCAGTTTCCCAGGGTGAAATCGGCGACCTGCTCATCAAGAGCGACGCCGTCTGCTCCTGCTACTGGAACCAGCACGAAAAGAGCAAACGTACGTTCCAGGGCGAGTGGCTCCATACCGGCGATAAGTACTATCAGGATGAGGACGGCTACTTCTGGTATGCCGGTCGCTCCGACGATATGTTGAAGGTAAATGGGTTATGGGTCAGCCCCATTGAAATTGAGAACGCTCTGATCGAGCACCCCGCCATCAAAGAAGCTGCCATTGTTGGGCGAGAGGACGAAGATGAATTGCTCAAACCCGCTGCCTATATCGTCTTAACTAACGGAACCCACGGCTCCGCGGACCTCGCCCGCCAGCTGCAAGATCATGTGGCCGCAAGGCTTGCCTCTTATAAGCGGCCGCGCTGGGTGGAGTTTGTCCCCGAACTTCCCAAGACGGCTACCGGCAAGGTGCAGCGCTTCAAATTGAGAAATGCACGGGCGATATCGCCCGAAGGTGCCGTTTGAATTCCACTCGTTCGGGTATAAACTTGCAAACAAATTGCCGGCGTAACCGGCTGGGCCTCCTTGCACTTGCGCAAGCCGTTACCATACTCGCTCACTTCGTCGCTGGTTTTTGCTGCCCTGGCGTTGGCCTCCATAGGCCTGCCAGGCGGTGTGGCGGCTCGCGCCAAAGCTAAAAGCTCCAACCCCTCTGCCTCGGCTAACCAGGGGAAACCCGTCAAGGTTTCCGCCATTCGCCATTGGTCCAGCGCCGACGTAACCCATGTCGCCATTGACCTGAGCGGCCCGGTTAAGTACAAGTTCGCCCACCTCATCGGTCCGGAGCGTGTCTACTTCGATCTGGAAAATGTCACCGTTCCTTCGGCGCTGCTTGCCAAGTCGCTGGAGGAACAGGATGGTTTTCTCACCAGCATTCGCGTCGGTGAGGTGGAGAGGGGCTCCACCCGCGTAGCTTTGGACCTGGATGAGCCGGTGGAATATTCCGTCAACCTTGTCCCCGACCCTTTTCGGCTGGAGATTACCTTTCATCGAGCTGTGGGCCAGCCGCGTAAGAGCGATGGCGCCAGCGCGGCGCAGCTTCTTCCTTCCATCACGGTAGACCCGCCTAGAGTGGTCGGCAGCGATAACAGTCCTGGCGTGCGCCTGGCGCAGGTGAATCCCGCGGCCGAGCAACAGGCTTTCAACGAGGTTCGCGAGGCTAAGCCTGACAGTAACGGCGAGCGTTCCCTGATTCGCGCCTTGGGACTGAAAATCGGCAAGATCGTTATTGACCCCGGCCATGGCGGCGATGACCACGGCACCATGGGTCCCAACGGCGTTTTTGAAAAGGATGTGGTGCTCGACGTGGCCCTGCGCCTGGGCAAGCTGTTGCAGGGCCTGGGCGCGGAGGTCATCTACACCCGCGCCACCGACCGCTATCTGCCGCTGGAATCGCGCACTGCCATCGCCAATCGCGAAGCGGCGGATCTGTTCATTTCCATTCACGGCAATTCCAGTCCCGATCGCGATGCGCGTGGCGTGGAAACCTACTACCTGAACTTCACGACCTCTAAAGAATCCCTGGAAGTAGCCGCCCGCGAGAACATTGTTTCTCGCCGCCCGGTCAGCGAATTGCGCGACTTAGTCGGAAAAATCGCGCAGCAGAACCGCATTGCCGAGTCCCACGAGTTTGCCGACGACGTGCAGGCGGCCATGGCCCACGACATGTCCGGCGAGCGCGATCGTGGCGTGCGCGAAGCGCCCTTTATCGTGCTTACCGGCGCTAACATGCCCGCCATCCTTACCGAGATTTCCTTCCTCAGCAATCAGGATGACGAGAACAATCTGCGCAATCCGCAGTATCGGCAGAAGATCGCCCAGGCCCTCTACGACGGTATCTCCAGTTATGTGAACGGCTTGAGCGGCGTGGCCTCGCCTTCTCAGTCGGCGGCGGCGATCAGCTCCAGCGTGCGCAACGTGACAGTGCTTCCCGGGGCTGGCTCGGCGATGTCCTCCACCAGCGCCGGCTGGAGCGACTTGATGCTGGGGTTCATCGCCTCTAATCGCCCCTTCATCGTCATCTTCTTCCTGCTGGCGGCAGCGTGGAGCTTCTTTCTGACCGCGCCTACCGCCCCCGGTCAACCCGCTCCCGCATTCGCCGAAGGCAATCCGGGCGGGCCAGCTTCTGTCGAAAGCACTTTCCTCTCTCCCGATGGCGAGTACACCCCCCGCCGCAAACTGCACCTGGTGCGCCGCTCCTGAATAACCCTGGCCTGCGAAAAATCGGGGGTCGAGAGGACCATTATCCCAACTTGGGCACAATCGTGGCAGTAGTCGCGAATCCCGCTGCTGCGCTGTTAAGATTCCGAGACCGGTACCCAAAACGCTCGGCAGTAAATGACAGCTGTGCTCTCCGCAAAGCGGGTTTCAAACCATGGGTGTGAGCTTCGAAGACTGGGTTCGAACGGTGTTCGACCACGCGCCGGAAGGGCCGGAGTGGTTCTGGGACCCGCTGTTCTATCCCTTGTGGGAATCGCTCGGGTTATCGGATGCACTCACCGTCAATTACCTCACCCGTCTCTTTCTCGACCCAGAGCCGCTAAGGCCATACTCCCTCGCACAGGTCGCTCAGGGAATCTGGTTTCTCATTGGCGAATCATCTCCTGCCCAGCCCAGCTACGCCCTCATCCGGCCGGAGGTGGCTCTGCAGCAAAGGGTCAACTGTATACATTCCATGGCGGAATTCTTTCGCCGTTTCGTTGCCCCGGCTGCGCCGGCAACGGCTCAAACCGACTCCGACCCTTTTCACATCGCCTGTTACATGTGGTGGGACATTTTTCCCAGCTACGGCGGAGCGAACGCGGGGGAACCGGCAATCCACGAGGCTTGCCTCCAGGTGATGGAGAAAGTTCTTCTGCTGGCGTCGGAACTCTGTCAGATCAGCGCCCTGCACGGCCTGAATCACTGGCACCTTCACTATGCTAGTCAAACCGAGCGGATCATTGACAACTTCCTTGCAAGTAGCCGCGGCATTACACCCAGGATTCGGGAATACGCGATGCATGCACGCAGGGGAATGTGCCAGTGAGCGTCCCGGGGCAAGGGAAATAAAAGGGCGGCCCGCAGGCCGCCCCGTTCGCTGACTACCGACTCCTGACTCCTGGCTCCCGCTTCTACGTTCCTTCCGACCAGCTCGCCAGGTACTCTTCCTGCTCGGGCGTGAGCCGGTCAATCTTGATGCCCATGGATTCCAGCTTCATGCGGGCCACACGCTTGTCCAGATCTTCAGGGACGGCGTACACCACTTTCTGCAGCTGGTTGTAGTTCTTCACCAGGTACTCCACCGAGAGCGCCTGGTTGGCAAAGCTCATGTCCATCACCGCCGCCGGGTGGCCCTCGGCCGAGGCCAGGTTGATGAGGCGGCCTTCGCCCAGCAGATTGATCTTGCGCCCATCCTTCAGCGAGTACTCCTCCACGAAGGGCCGGGTGGTGCGCTTCGACGACGACATGCGCTCCAGCGCCGGAATGTCAATCTCCACGTTGAAGTGGCCGGAGTTGGCCACGATAGCGCCGTCCCTCATCAGCTCGAAGTGTTCCTTGGCCAGCACATTCTTGTCGCCGGTGACGGTCACGAACACGTCGCCCAGTTTGGCCGCTTCTACCATGGACATCACGCGGAAGCCGTCCATTACTGCTTCCAGGGCACGGGTGGGTTCAATCTCCGTGATGATTACTTCTGCGCCCATGCCGCGCGCGCGCATGGCCAGGCCGCGTCCGCACCAGCCATAGCCGGCAACCACGAACTTGCTGCCCGCCAGCAGGATGTTGGTGGCGCGAATCACGCCGTCCACGGTGGATTGGCCAGTACCGTAGCGATTGTCGAACAGGTGCTTGGTGGCGGCATCGTTGACCGCGATGATGGGATAGCGCAGTACGCCTTCCTTGGCCATCGCCCGCAGGCGGATCACGCCGGTGGTGGTCTCCTCGGTGCCGCCAATGATGGTATCGGCCACATCCAGGCGCTTGGTCAGCACGCAGGTCACCAGGTCTGCGCCATCGTCCATGGTGATGTGCGGCTTGTGGTCGACTGCGGCGGTGATGTGGCTGTAGTACGTCTCATTGTCCTCTCCCTTGATGGCGAACACGGGAATACCGAAGTCGCGCACCAGGCAGGCCGCCACGTCGTCCTGGGTGGAGAGCGGATTGGAGGCGCAGAGTGAAACCTCAGCCCCGCCATCGCGCAGGCAAACCGCCAGGTTGCCGGTTTCCGCCGTCACGTGCAGGCAGGCGGAGATGCGGATACCCTTCAGCGGCTGGTTTTTGATGAATTCCTTGCGGATAATCTGCAGCACCTTCATGGACTGGTTGGCAAAGTCCAGGCGCTTGCGTCCAAGCTCGGCTAAGTCAATATTCTTAATATCGCAGGGGACGGAAGTGGGTGTAGTAGACATAAGCTCCTTACCTACAACTATGAATTAACGCAACCCGGTGGGGCTAGCGGACACAATCCTGCCCGCAAAAAATCACGCCTATCAGGATAAAGGAAAGGCAAGGGGAATTGAAGGGGCGCTATTTGGCGCCCCTCAGCCTTTCTTGCCGCTCTTACTTTTTCACCGCGTGAGCCGGCTCGCGCGTCTCGCCCAGCCCGGCATCGCTGCGCAGCTTGGCGGCCTTGTCCGTGCGCTCCCAGGTGAAATCGGCATCCGGCCGGCCGAAGTGTCCGTAAGCTGCTGTCTTCTTGAATATGGGCCGGCGCAGATTGAGCGACGTAATAATGCCCTTGGGTGTCAGGTCGAAATTGGCGCGCACTAGTTCCTGCAGCGTCTCCGGCCCCACCTTGCCGGTGCCGAAGGTATCCACCAGCACGCTCACCGGCTCGGCCACGCCGATGGCATAAGCCACCTGCACCTCACAGCGCTCCGCCAACCCGGCGGCCACCACGTTTTTGGCTACGTAACGCGCCATGTAGCAGGCTGAACGGTCTACCTTGGTCGGATCTTTGCCGCTAAAGCAGCCGCCCCCGTGACGGCCCATGCCACCGTAGGTGTCGACAATGATCTTGCGTCCGGTCAGGCCCGTATCGCCCATGGGGCCGCCCACCACAAAGCGTCCCGTCGGATTGATGTGGTACTTGGTATCGGCGTCGAGCATATGGCTGGGAATTACGGCCTGGATCACGTGCTTGAGAACATCGGTGCGGATCCTGTTGTTGTCTACCAGCTCTGAGTGCTGGGTGGAAATGACCACAGCGTCCACACGCATAGGCTTGTGATTGTCGTCGTATTCCACCGTGACCTGCGACTTGCCATCCGGCCGCAGCCACTCCACTTCGCCACTCTTGCGGACTTCCGCCAGCCGGTGCGTCAGCTTGTGCGCCAGCATGATGGGTGTCGGCATGAGCTGGTCATTTTCATTGGTGGCGTAGCCGAACATCATGCCCTGGTCGCCGGCGCCGCCAGGATCAACACCCTGGGCGATATCAGGCGACTGCTCGTGAATCGAGGAGATCACCGAGCAGGTGTTGCAGTCGTAGCCGTAGGTGGCATCGGTATAACCGACCGCGCTGACGGTGCCGCGCACGATAGCGGGGAAATCCACATAGGCATTGGTGGTAATTTCACCCGCGATGAAGGCCAAGCCGGTAGTCACCAGGGTCTCGCAGGCCACGCGGCTATAAGCATCGTCGGCCAGGCAGGCATCAAGAATCGCATCAGAAATCTGGTCGGCAATTTTGTCCGGATGCCCCTCGGTCACAGATTCTGAGGTGAACAAATAACGTTTTCTGGAAGGCACGCTACAATCTCCTTATCAGGTGGGTATTAATGGAGTTAGCATCCCACGGCGGGCCCGTCTGGGAAAACAGGCTGTTTGAGGGTAGCAGAGCGTGCCAAGCTAGGGCAACGGCACGTTCAGCGGATGGAGACTTTTGGGCATCAAGGCGGCCTGAAGCTGGTGCAGACGGAAACGAATTGGCACGTAGGGTGCGGGGGTTACAAAGGTTTGTTGCCCCTGCCTCGAACCGCTGCCTATAATACGCCCACCCCCTTTGCAAGCTCTTGAGGAAGCTGTGATGACCGAGGCCACGGGCACCGAGCGCAAGCGCTATCTCCAGGAACTCAGTATTTTCCATGATGTTGCCAAGGCCCTGACCTCGTCCTTGGACCTGGATTCCATCCTGCAGACCATTATGGAAAAAATGGCGGAATACTTCCGTCCGGATACCTGGTCGCTGCTCATGGTGGACGAGGAGCGGGACGAACTGTACTTCGCCATCGCCGTCGGCGATGCCGCGCAAAGCCTTAAAGATATGAGGCTTAAGGTAGGAGAGGGGATTGCCGGCTGGGTCGCCCGCCACGGTGAAGGCTTGGTTGTCCCTGATGTTTACAACGACCAGCGCTTCGCCCGCCGGGTTGACGAAATGACTAAGTGGGAGACGCGCTCCATCATCTGCCTCCCCCTGAAATCCAAGCATCGGGTGCTCGCTGTTATCCAGTTGATCAACGTCAACATGGAAGGCTTTGGGGAAAACGAACTCTTCTTCCTGCAGGCCCTGTGCGATTACGCCGCCATTTCCATTGACAACGCCAAGGCGGTGGAAAAGATCCAGGAACTCACCATTACCGATGACTGCACCGGCCTGTACAACGCCCGCCACCTCTACCAGATGCTGGACGCTGAGGTTTACCGCTCAGCGCGGTTCGGCCACGAATTCACGGTGCTGTTCATAGACCTCGACCACTTCAAGCAGGTGAACGACACCCACGGGCACTTGGTGGGAAGCAAGCTCCTGGCTGAGGTGGGCAACGCGATCAAAGAAAACCTGCGGCTGATTGATTCCGCCTTCCGCTACGGTGGCGATGAATTCGTTGTTCTGTTGCCGCAAACCGGCAAAGACCAGGCCCTGATCGTAGCCAAGCGGTTGCGCGACTTGTTCCGCGGCAGCGCCTTCTGTGCCCCCGAAGGGTTGAATCTGAACGTCCGCGCCAGCATGGGCCTGGCCACCTTCCCTGGTGACGCGCAGACCGCGCACGACATCATCCGCCAGGCCGACGAGATGATGTACGCGGTGAAGAACACCACCCGCGACAACATCAGCGTAGCTCAGCGCGGCGTAGTGAAGTAAACCAGTTGCCAGTGGCCAGTTGTCAGTTCCTGGTTAGAACATCCTTCCACTTCTCATCCTGAGCTTTCCACTTTGTCATCCTGAGCGCAGCGAAGGACCTGCTTTTCCTCATCCCCTTTCTCCTTGTCATCCTGAGGCAGCGCCAGCCGCCCTTGCGCGGTGAGCGCAACGAAGGACCTGCTTTTCCTCATCCCCCACAAGAGAAGCCACCTGGACGGGTTTTCAGCCCCGAAAGCCTGCCCTAGCTTGGGGAAGTACATCTCGCGTGCACCTGTGAGCGACTCCAATTCCGACATGGTTCGTATCAGGGCATGACTTTCAGTCATGCCGATAAGATCCAACCTAAATTCGCCTTTAGGCGCCGGAAATCGGCGCTCCCAATCCTACTTTCCCGATTCCGTCGGCCGCGTGAACGAGATATTCAGGCCGGTGGTCAGAATGATGTCGTTTTTCTTCTTTCCTAACGGCGGATTGGTGACATACACGTCGCTGACCGAGTTCTGCCATCCCAGCCACTTGCTGATTTTGGTCACCGTGCCGAAATCGAATGTGCCGCGGTACTCGCCCAGATCGCTCAAATCGGGGAAAAAGCCCAATTTCTGTGAAAGCAGCGTGCTGGCCCCGAGTTTGTGGGCCAACTCCTCTCCCAGAATGGCGGCGGGAAAGTTACGCGTGAACGTCGTATAGGCTTCATGCGTGTAATTCAGGCCGGCCAGAAGATCGAGCGTGGTGGACGGCGTGTTAATGGCGTGCAGGCCAAGGCCGCCGCCCAGAACTGACCGCAGATCTAAGTTCTGCAAGTCGTCGGTAGCAAAATCCGCGCTGCCAAAACCAAACACACGCGGGTTGAGGTCATGGTCGTATCTGGTTCCGCCCCGAATAGCATTGGCCGTGGTGCTGGGAATCGCGCCGGCCGCATCGTTGGTGGCATAAACCGAATTGGCATAGAGGCCGAGTTTGTCGTGCAGCGTCTTGCGGTCAGCGGTGAAACTCAGCGCCAGATTCTTGCTCTCACTGTTGCCGCGAGTGAGGGCGAACCCGAAATTGGCGCCGCCCTCCCAGTTCTGCAGCAGGCCTGGATTCTGCGCCTGGTTGTAGGCCGTCTGTTCCGCCTCGCCGCGAATCAGCGATACATCTGCCTTAGACACCGGCACGGTTTGTCCGTTCGCCTCCCGCACCACCCAACCGCCGTCCTGCGCGGTGACATTGCCGGTCAGCATGCGCCCATCTCTCATCTGCACATGCAGCGGCGCGCTCGAGGAAAGGGTCTGCACCGCCGCCCAATTGATGGTCACCGGACCGGCATAATCCGTGTTCAGCACCAGCTCTTTCTCATCCGACTTGACGACGGTGCCGCTCAGCCGATCGCCATTCTGCAGCGCAATCTGGTCGGCATTGGAGCTGATACAAAAAGCGGCGGTACAGCACAAGAGCAGCAGACAATGGCGCATATCATTTCCTCCCATGCTTGAATTCGGGTAACGAGTGCGAGTCGTTGGTTGCCATGGTCCAGCGAAGCACGTGATTCTATTCGAATCGGGGAAGGATTGCTTCCGAGCGCCACCGTTTTCGTAAGGAGACCTATTTAACGCGGAAGAACGAGACCTAATTGTGGGGCCGGGTCTGCAGTATCGGGGGCTGGGTGCTGGCGGGCTTGGCTGCGGCGGGCGCCGGCTTCCAGGCCAGCGGATTGGCGGGCGCGTTGGGGTTTACGCCAAAATCCCACACGTACAGGTTCATTTCCTTCGGACTAAGCATCTCCACCACGGCATATTCGCCCGGCTGCAGGTCGGCGCCGGGCGTCACCTTCACCCAGTTGCCGATGAGGCGTTCGAAATTCGAGGGCACGAATTTCTGCTCCTGGCTGACTTTCCCATAGACCGCGATCTTCAGATTCCCCAGCACCCGCTTGTCCTTCTTTTGCTCCAGGCGCACCAGACGGTAGGGCTGAGCAGGGGCCGCATCAGCCTCCTTGCCTTTTTCCTTCTTGGCGTCTTTCGTCTGCGTTGCCTTTTCGGCTTCCTGGGTCTTCTGCTGCAGAACGGCGTCGGCCGGTTGGTCCGGCGCCATGTTCACAAAGATCACTGGCCGGCTCTGGTGCACCTGCACCGGGGCGTGCTCTCCGGGCAGTTCAATAGATTGCTTGGCCGAGGCCAGGGGATTAATGGCCGCGCTCAGAACATTGCGCTTGATGTTTTTGTTCAGGTCGCCGGCATCCTGCTGCAATTCCAGCAATTGCGGCTGGCCCTGGTAAGCATCGAGCACAAACACACCTTCGAAATCGGGCAAGTTCAGGCCAGGGGCGGCCTGCGGCGTGGGCGCCTCATCGGCGGTATCAACCTTCAGCTCTTCGTCCACCTGCTTCTGAATTTCGGGCGGCGGCGCACCCGCTACCCGGGCCTGGTTGTACTTCTTCGTGGCATCCCAATCTATCAGCGAGTTGGGCATCTCTTCCCAATCGTTGCGTTCCGCGCTGTAGTAGCGCACGCGGTCACCCTTGACTTCCCACTTGGTAACGGCCTGGTAGGAGCCATCCTTCAGGATCAGCCGTTTGGATAGTTGTTGCGCCTGAGCGGTCGCAAACAAGGCGAGGGTCAACAGGGTCGCGGCCGCCAGCGAACACCATCTCCGCATAGTACGTATTATCTCGCGTTCAGGAATTCTGTGCTGGTTAGATGCGCTGGCCGGCCTGCAAGTAACCAAATCGGCGGTCGAGTACAATAAGCGGGCAAAAACAGCACTTAGGGAAGCTCTGATTAAGTTCATCTCTGTCATCCCGAGCGAAGCAGAATTGCCTCTTTTTTAGGCAATTCTGCGGAGTCGAGAGCCTGCCCTGAGCTTGCCGAAGGGGACCTTGCGTTTTTTGTGTCGCACTTATCAGAGGTTTCCTTAGCAATTGCAACTTAGCACTTAGCCCCTAAAGTTTTGGAGCGACTCCCATGAAGATACCCCTCCGGCTTTCTATGATCCTTGGCGTCTGCATGCTCCCTGGTCTTGTGTGGTGCGGATCCGGTCCAAGCCCCGCGCCGGCAGCCCCTCCTTCCCCAGCAGAAGATGGCACCATGCCGGCCCTCACAGCGATTGCCGGCCAAGGCATGATGAACACCCATGCCTACGATGAACTCGAAGACCTGAGCGACAACATCGGCGGACGCCTTACCGGCTCACCTCAGGCGGCAAAGGCCATCGAGTGGGGAGAGGAGCGGATGCGGGCCATTGGGCTGAGCAACGTGCACGCGGAAAAGTGGCAGTTGTCGCACGGCTGGACCCGTATTTCCGCCGCCGCCGAGCTCACCGCTCCCATCCAGCACAAGCTTAGCGTGGATTCCATGGGCTGGGTCGGCTCCACGCCTAATGGCGGAGCGGAGGGCGAGGTGGTGCCTGTCAACATGTACCAGCTCGACCAGGAAATGAAAGACAACAGCGGCAAATGGGGCGGCAAGGTGCTGCTCATGACGGAAAAAGGCGAAAAGCCCGGCCGCGAGGAGATGATGAAGTTGTTCGGCAAGTTCGGCCCCTTCCTGAAGGCCGCCTATGCCGCGCATGCCATCGGCGTCATCGGCGGGCAGGGCGGCTCCATGGCCCAGGGCATGCACCTGACGCACACCGGCGCGCTGGGCTTCGACACCTATTACGACCTTCCCGTGGTCAGCATGATTGCCGAGGACCAGGAACAGCTGCAGCGCTTCCTGGATCATGGCAAAACAGTGCGCGTGAAGCTGGATGTGCAGAACCGGGTGAGCGGGCCAGTGGAGAGCGCCAACGTTGTCGGCGATATTCCGGGAACGGAACATCCCGAGCAGGTGGTGGTCATCGGCGGGCACCTGGATTCCTGGGACCTGGCCGAAGGCACCACGGATGACGGCGTGGGTGTAGCCACCACGCTGGGCGCCGCCGAAGCCATCGTCAAATCAGGCCAGCGCCCCCGCCGCACCATGCGCTTTGTGCTCTTCACCGGCGAAGAGCAGGGCCTGCTGGGCTCACTCGCCTACACAAAAACACACAAAGACGAGATGAAGAACCATGTAGGCGCCGTCATCCTGGATAACGGGCAGGGGCCGGTGGTCAGCTTGAACCTGGGCGGACGCGATGACCTGATTGCCGCGGTGCAGAAGTTCACCGACTCGGTTAAGGCCTTTGGCCAGGTAAAAGTGGACGACCGCACGGTGTTCGGCACCGACGCCGGCCCTTTCATTCTGGCGGGACTGCCGGGCATCAACATGGGCCAGGACTCGCCAGAGTATAAATACACCCATCACTCGGCTGTTGACACTTTCGACAAGGTCAAGCCCGACCTGCTCACCCGTGACAGCACGCTGATGGCGCTGACCGCGTTCTGGATCGCCGACCGGCCCGACCGGTTGGCCAGCCCCTGGTCGCCGCAGCAGACCGCCGCCATGCTGACCAAAAAGCACGAGGACACCATCCTGAAGATGTTCGGCATGTGGCCGTTTGGGGACCTGGGCGGCAGCGCGGCGGAGAAAACCAAGTCCGGCGGAAACTAAAACCTATTTCACCGCCCAGACGCCGAGGTCGCCGAGGAATCTGTTTCTAGTATTCTTGATTTTTTTCTAAGGCTTTCTCTGCGCTCTCTGCGTATAGGCGGTGAACAAACTAATCGAAGTTGTTCTTCTTCCCCTTGCGCACGTAGGCCACGGTGTCTCCGATGTGGTTCCGGCTGTGCACGGCTCTTTTCTTCGCCAGGTGCGCGAACATCTGAATGCCAAATCCGCCATCCAGGTCGTTGGTAATGCGCTGCCTCCACGGCCGCCGCACAATCTGCGTGGTCAGCCGACGCGTCGTGCGCGGCTGGGTCATGATGTGATCGGCCAACTGGTAAGCGCGTTCGACCAGCTTGGCCCGCGGTACCACTTCATTCACCATTCCGTATTCCAGCGCTTTCTTAGCATCAATGGCTTCGCCGGTCAGCAGCGCATAAGCCGCCCGCTTCACGCCCAGCAGTTCCTGGAAGCAGCAATGGATGCCATCGCCGGGAACCGAGCCGATGTCATAATGCAGGTCATAGATGATGGCGTCTTCGCTGCAGATGGTCAGGTCGCACATCAGGCAGATTTCGGTGTGGAACCCCGGGCCGTTGAGTACGCCGATGGTGGGAATTTCCAGGTCGTTAATCAGAGCGCTGACGTTGATGCGGCCATCCTTGTAGGCGTACTCATACGCCCAATAGGCAAGGTCCTCCTCTTCCAGCTTGAATCCGTTGCTGTCGGAATCCATCATGAATTCGTCGCCCGAGCCGGTCAGGATGAGGATTTCGTTTTTGGGATCGGCCCCGATGGTCTTCAGCATCTGCCCCAGCGAGCGGTGGTTCTCTACGCTCAGTTGAATGGGCCCTCCCCGGGTGTGCGCCTGCACCAGAAGCACGCCGTCGTCGCGGCGCTCCAGCTTGTAATGCTCCTTGAACCGCTCTTTGTATTCCTCAAATTCGGGAGTGCGGATGAAAGCCATGTGTGATTCCTTCCTCGCAAGCAAGTGGTTTTAGAACGGCCTCAAACAGGCGCATAGGCGCCGGGAACGCTTTCCACCACCGGCGCGATAGGCACCGGGCCGCCAACGCCCAAACCGCGCCAGGCAACATCGAGGATGTTTTGCGTGCTCAGGCCATAGCGCTGAAAGAGGAATTCGCGGCTGCCGGATTCGCCAAACACGTCGGCAATGCCGATTCGCCGCAGGGGCACGGCCAATCCCGCTTCTGCCAGCGCCTCAGCCACGGCCGAGCCCAGCCCGCCGATGACGTTGTGGTTCTCGGCGGTTATTGCCATGCGGCTGTGGCGAGCCGCCGCCACGATGGTTGTTCCGTCCAGCGGCTTGATAACCGGAACATTGAGCACTGCGGCGCTCATGCCGTGGCTCTCCATCACCTGCGCGGCCGCCAGGGCGGCGGGAATCATCATCCCGGCCGCGATAATGCAGACCTGGCTGTGATCCTTGCCAGTCAGGACCTGGGCCCTATTCAAATCCAGGCGATGCTTCTCATCGAAAATAATGGGCGTTTCGCCGCGCTTAAGCCGCATGTACACCGGCCCGGGTCGATCGGCGATTGCCGCTACGGCTTGCCGCACCTCCACCGCGTCGGCAGGCTCTACCACCGTCATGTTCGGCAGGGCGCGCATGAGGGCCAAGTCGTCAATCGCCTGATGACTGGGGCCTCCCGGGCTCGACAGCCCGGGCATAAACCCC